>VYEH01000155.1 GCA_009843005.1 Pseudomonadota bacterium
ATTATCCGACAAATCGAGGTCCCATTCCATTTATCGGTGAGAAATCCGGGCTAGCTTCAATCCTGCCTACGTTAATAGATTCCCATAACGTAGAAATTTGCGAGTTCTGCGGCGATAAAGCTATGGAAAGTGCGTTGGCTCGAATAGCACAAATAACATCAATATGTAGAACACAAACCAGCCGATGAGTAGACCTGAAGTTATCTGTGCGGCAAAGAATTATCGAGACAATGCCAATACCAACATGGCCGGAATGGAAAAAACGCAATATTTAATGAGACTGCTATTGCGTAGATTAGAACAAGTTGCCACACAAGTAATAAGGAGTAGTTAATTGGCCATATAGCGTTAGCGAACGAAACTGAGATTAACATTATGCTAAGATCCAAACCTGTATGTGGGTCGTTAAATAAAAAAACTAAAGTTGCAGCTCCGATCAGGGTGGAACTCGCCAAAACTACATATCCATGTGAAGCGAAATACTTGTTCATTTGCTGGTGGAGATCCATATACTTCGTCACCATTCGTTGATTATGGAATACTGCCAAACTCGCCTTTCCTGGTCGCTATCGACTTGGCATGTACCCCGTCACGGCCACTGCTCTGGAAGCGGAAATAGTGCAAACAACGATACATAGACAACCATCCATCCAACGATCAGCAGGGATATATACCTATCTGGAACTCGTTTTTGAAACGAAACGAGAAGGATGAAGGATGGCAAAAAAAACAATCCGACTTTCAAGACTGCCAGAATTGGTGACACGACGTACCCGTGGCTTCCGGCACCTGCACTGCCCGGAATGATCATGTCCGTCAGACCCCGCGCAATGATCGCGATGGCAACATGAAGGATAGTTTCGGGAGTCCAAATGAAATGAGCCCCCAATGCGAGCAAACAGCCAACTACAAGCGTCGTCTTCGGTGAAGGAAAATTCAGCATCGGTCAGTCCGGCGCTGGCGTGCGTTCAAGTAACGCTTGATAGCTGGTCCTGTATCGCTTCAGGCGATCATTGGCAAGGAGGTAATCGCGTACTGTGCGGCCACTGTCGTCGTTTGCGCTCGTACCAGCCCCAGCATCCAACAGAAACTCGACAGCATCCGGTGTTTCACTGGCCGAGGCTGCCAGGTGCAGGGCCGTCCGTCCGGTTCCGTCCCGTGCTTCAACGTCCGCGCCGGCATCGAGGAGAACCTGCATCACGGCGGGATTCGGGTAGCGACGGGCGGCCGAGTGCAGTGGTGTTGCGCCCGCGGCATTGCGTGCCGTGACGTCGGCACCGGCCCCGATCAACGCTTCGACCATGACCGCATCGTGGGCATGCTGGGCCGCCCAATGCAATGGCGTGTCGCCGGAGGAACTGCGTGCCGCCACGTCGGCGCCCGCATCGACCAGGGCCTCGACGATGGCGGGCCGCACGTTGGTTGCGCCCGCCCAGTGAAGAGGGGTCAGGCCAAGATCGTCCTCGACCATGACATCGGCGCCGGCCTCGATCAGCAGCGCGATCACAGCCGGTCGTGGGTGCGCACTGGCCGCCAGATGCAACGGTGTCTCACCCCTGTGCTGATGTGCCGTCGGGTCCGCACCCGCATCCAGAAGCGCCTCGATCACCGCAGGGTTCCAGTTGAACTGCGACGCCCGATGCAAGGGCGTGAAACCGCGGAATCCCCGCGCTTCGATTTCAGCGCCTGCGTCCAGCAGCAGTTCGATCACGGCCGGCTGCGTATGGAAGCTGGCCGCCCAGTGCAGCGGGGTTTCATCGTTATACAGGTCCCGGGCCATCACATCCGCCCCGGCTTCGACACAGGCCCGCACTTCCTGGACACTCGCGGTCTCGAAGAACTGCATGCCCCACGCATCGCAGTTCACCGCAGGGCGCGTCGACAGGTAAGGAGCGACCGCAAGCCCAAGCACAATCACCAGACCGGTTCCGATGGCTAGCCTTGCGAATCCAGAACGATTCATGGTGGCTTCCTCGAGTCGATCCAAAGTCGTAGTCTACAGAATGCACTCGCCTGGCGGGCAGAACCCGCAAGTCAACACACCGATAGCGTCAGTACCTGACCGATCCGAATCGTGTCGCTGGATAACCCATTGAAGCGATTAAGGGCGGACAAGCTGACGTTGTACTGCAGCGCGATCTCCGAAAGCGTATCCCCGCGGGCGATGACGTGCCGCACCGCACTCTCGCGATACGGCGGCGGACTGGCCGCCAGATAGCTGCCCGGCGGCGGTGATTGTGGCGGTGCCGGAGCAGGCGGCCAGCCATCGGCAAGGCATAAATCATCTTTTTGACGTTATGCTTTCATCATATTGATGATATAGTGTGCCTGCTCCACGAAAAGAGGAGGTAATCATGTCGCGAGGAGCCGCTCATGCCATTACCGATCCGATGGCAAACATCGACGTACCGGCGTCCGCCTTCACCGATACGGCCGAGTTCATAGACACAGCGCGAAAGGGCGTCGCGGGCAAGGTAGTAAAGCAAGCCGTGGATGTGTTCGGTCAACGAGAACTGTTTGTTCGGCTGGTGGGCGTCTCGTCAGCGAACCTGCATCGGGTGTATCAGCGCAAGGCGCTCGGTCCGACACAGTCGGAAGCGCTCCTCGATGTCCTGCGGGTGTTTTCCCGGGCATCAACCGCGCTCGGCGGCCTGGACGTGGCGCGCGAGTGGCTCGACACGCCGCTGCCAGCGCTGGGTGGAGAGCGCCCGCTCGAATTGTGTGACACGTTTGGCGGGCGGCGCCTGGTGCGGGACGCGATCGCAAGGATCGAATACGGCGAGTTTCCTTGATGCGGCTCTATCGGATATGCCACGCCGAGCATCTTGAAAACCTTACGGGCCGCGGCGCCAGTTACCTGAACGGCGGGCGCTGGAACAGACCGGGCGTTCCCGCGCTCTACTTCGCGGAGAGTGCAAGTGTCGCAATGTTGGAAATGGCGAACTATCTGCCCTCGCCGCGCCTGATTCCACCCACGTATCGGCTCGGCATTTACCGGATAGCGGAAGATGCGCCCATGACTCGCTGGTCCCCGGAAAACCTGCCGAGCGGTTGGAATGCGTTCCCTTATCCCCGGTGGACTCAGGAAGAAGGATCGCGCTGGTTGATTCATGGCGAGGAATCGCTACTTACGGTACCCAGCGTGGCCGTCCCCGGCGGGTTGGAGAACATCGTGCTCGCCAGCCCCGCACGAATTGCGGCAACGTCCATTCGCCTGATCCAGGCGCTCGGCGACATTTACGAAAGGCGCGCATTTGCCCAGTAGCGCGTTGAGCCGCACCGGGTCGCGAGTCAACTCACGGGGATCGTCAAAACCTGTCCGATCCGGATCGTATCGTTGGATAACCCATTGAAGCGCTTGAGGGCGGACAAGCTGACGTTGTAGCGTAACGCGATCTCCGAGAGCGTGTCTCCACGGGCGATGACGTGCCGCACTGCACTCTCGCGGTAGGGCGGCGGATTGGCCGCCAGATAGCTGCCCGGCGGTGGGTTATCGCGGAAATAGTCGACGATGCCATCGTGAATGGCGCGCGCCATGGCGCGCTGGTACTGTGACGTCTTGAGCGCGGCTTCTTCGCGGGGGTTGGAGATGTACGCCGTTTCGATGAGCACGGACGGAATGTCCGGTGACTTCAGAACCAGGAACGGCGCGTGTTGCACCTGGTGCTTGCGGATCTTCGCGATGGTACCCATCCGCTTGATGATGCTCTGTCCAACCTGCGAACTGGCGCTGATGGCGGCGTTCTGGGACAGATCCAGCAGCACGCTCGCCAGCACGTCGTCCTTGTCCGCCAGCGACACGCCGCCGATCATGTCCGAGGCGTTCTCGCGCTCGGCGAGCCGGCGGGCCGCTTCGTCGCTGGCCCCCTTGTCGGACAGCACATAGACCGTCGAACCGCCGACGCGGGGATCCCGGAAGGCGTCGGCGTGAATGGATAAGAACAGGTCCGCCTCGGCCTGCATGGCACGCTGGGTGAGCGTTCGATGAGGCAGGTAGTAATCGCCGTCGCGTACCAGGAGGGGCTCCATGCCGGGTTGCGCGCGAACTTCTTCCGCAAGGTATCTCGAAATGCCCAGCACGACGTGCTTTTCGTGCACCCCGCCCGGACCCACGGCCCCGGGGTCCTCGCCGCCGTGCCCGGCGTCGATGGCGATCACCACGGGGCGCCCGCCGGGCGTATCGGCGCGGGGTACGCGCCTGACCACAGGCGGCGCAGGCATCGTCGGTGTCAAATCGACGACCAGCCGGTATCCGTAAATGCTGTTGGGATCGAGCACAAAGCTGTTGGCATGCGACGGCTGATTCAGGTCGAGCACCACGCGTAGCACGCCGCCGGAACGGGTCCCCGTGCGCAAGTTCGAGACGAGTCCCCGGGCTTCGGCGAAATTGGCGGACGGAGACAATCGGCTGTCATCGAGGTCGATAACCAACCGGTTGGGGTTCTCGAGACGGAAGACGTTATGGGCGGTGGGTCGATCGAGGTCCAGGACCACGCGCGTGGACTCCGGACTCGCCCAGAGTCTTATGCCTTCAACTTCGTTGGCCTGGGATATGGAGGCCAGGAGGCCCCCTCCAAGGAACAGAATCGCCAATAAGCGACATGCCCTTCCAAGCATTGTTGCACGCCTCTCCCACAGACTGCCCGCCTATGTTTGCAAAACGGCCAGGGAAATTCAACACTTTTTATTGGAAAAATAGAGGATTAGATTGCAAACCTAGATCGTTAGGCAGATCTCGCTCCTATGTTCGACAACAGGGCTGCTCCGACCGGCGAGTGCGGCGTGATCGATATGCGCCGTTCCGTCGCTCCCGTGATTTCAAACTCCACGAGCACGTCGCAGCGCTCGACCAACTGCTCCGAGCGCCCGGGCCACTCCACCAGCAGCCACGCATCCGGCTGCGCAAGCCAGTCGTTGACGCCGATGGCTTCCAGTTCGAACGCCTGGCGAGCTGCGGCCTGATCCTCGGGCAATCGGTACAGATCGATGTGAACCAGCGTGATGTCGCCCAATGCGTAGTGCTCGAGCAACGTATAGGTTGGTGAGGGAACCCGCCCGCTATGACCCAATCCTTCCAGCATTCCGCGGACCCAGGTGGTCTTTCCAGCTCCAAGGGGCCCTTCCAAACCGACCAACAGCCGGCATGGCGCATGGGTTCGCCAGTGTTGCGCCAGGCATTGCGCCAGTTCCCTGAAATGCGCCTCACCTTCCGCGCTCCAGGCCACGGCCGACACCGGAGATTCGCCGTTGGCCGGTGGTCTACTCGATGGGTGCGAGCAACTCCAGCGCGGTGACCAACTGGCGTACGCCGTGCGATTGGGTTTCGTTGAACGCGTTGCCCTGCTCGGCCCAGCGGTGCAGCGAGTTGATGTCGAGCCTGGCGCACTGCGGGCGCACGCTCCAGGTGACCTGGGCCGCCGAACACGTGCTCTGGTCGTAGGATGGCCCGGTCGTCGATCCTCGAAACAGCACCGGCTCGCCGGTCGCCGCGGGAATCATCATCGCCTGATGCAGGTCGCCGACCATGTTCCCGCCGTACGCCATCGCGGTGAAATCAAGCGCATCCGGATCGTTGACGACCAGGAATACCTGGGCTTCGACACGCAGGAGAGGATCGGTGCAGGTTTCCGGAACGCAGGCGCCCAATCCCTCCCCCGGCGTCGCGGTGCACGTGGTATGTACCCAATGCACTTCGATCGTGTCGCCGGGCGCCACACCCCCATATGCGCCTTCGGCCGGCGCGAGATCGGCTTCACTGAGATCGGATGTCTCGTTGCAGGCATACCCGCCATCATCGGCATCGCTCACAAAGACGCTGAATCCCGGTCCACTGTGTTCGGCATTGGTATGCGTGTGGATGTTGCACAGGTTCATTTCGCTCGCCGGCGGCGCGAACGGGAACGTGACCGTGTTCAGCCCGGCCGCGCTGGCGATATCGCGTGGCGTTTGCGGTCCCATGTCCACGCAAAGTTCCGCGGCGGCCGGCTCGGCGGCCACATCGGCCGTTGCGTCGGCCGGCGTGTCTGCCATCGTGTCGGCGGTTGCGTCGGTTTCCGGAACGCTTTCGCCTCCGCATCCGGCGATCAGCATGGTGAACGCCATACTCAATAGGTACGTAACTCTCATGGATGTGACTATATGGACGCCTCCCGATGACCAAGTCCGCGTAGAGGTGGTGGATTTCAGGTT
>VYEH01000192.1 GCA_009843005.1 Pseudomonadota bacterium
ACATAGCGCTATGTTGGAGTTCTATCACAACGGATCGTTAGTCGGTGCGCAATGGTGGCCCGACATGAAGCGAATCATCGGAATTGAATGAGGTTTGTCCATGGGACGTATGAGCGGAAAAGTAGCAGTTGTGACCGGGGCGGCGCAGGGAATCGGCCGCACCTATGCGGAGGCGTTGGCAGCCAGCGGAGCAAGAGTGGTCGTCACCGATATCGAGGACACGAGCGACGCTGTCTCGGCGATCCAGGCGGAAGGCGGTGAAGCGATCGGCATGACCACCGATGTGACGTCGGACGACTCGTTACAAGAGATGGTCAGGGAGACGGAATCGGCCTTTGGGCCAATTGAAGTGCTGATCAACAACGCAGCCGTATTTGCGGCGCTGGCCCTGAAGCCGTTCACACAGATTCCGAATGAGGAATGGGACCTGGTCATGCGGGTGAACGTCCGGGGGCCTTTCCAGGCGGCGAAGGCCGTTGTTCCCAGCATGAAGAAGAACGGGCGCGGCAAGATCATCAATATCTCCTCGGGGACGGTACTTCGCGGCGCGCCGATGTTCCTTCACTACGTGTCCTCAAAGGGCGCAATCATTGCCCAGACTCGGGCGATCAGCCGGGAACTCGCCGCCGACAATATCCATGTGAATACGATCGTCGTTGGATTCACGGAGAGCGAAGGCGTGAAACAGCACGGTCAACTCGGCGCAGCGCGTACACCCACGCTTGCCATGCGAGCCATACAGCGTGACATGCTGCCGGAAGACATTGTCGGCGCGATGATGTTCCTCGCAAGTGAAGACAGCGACTTCATCACGGGCCAGAGCATCAACGTGGACGGCGGCGCGCTGAATCAATAGGCGCGCTGAATCGATAGGCGCAAGCCTGGAGGAAATGCAGGTCATCGGCAGCACGGGACTACGGTCCTGTCGATCATTGGATCGACGGCAGGAACATCCCGCCACGGGGCGGACAATATTTCGAAACCAGGAATCCGCTGGACGATGCCGTGCTGACCGAAGCGGCGGCCGGATCGGTGGACGACATCAATGCGGCGGTGGAGACTGCGCACCGTGCTTTCGGTTCATTCCGGTCTTCGCTGCCGAAAGATCGCGAGCGCATTCTCTGCAAGGCGGCGGAACTTCTGGAGCGCGATCGGGTAGAGTTCATCGACATTCTCGTCGACGAAATCGGCTCGCCGATCAGGAAGGCGGCATTCGAGGTCGAAAAAGGCCTGTCGTTCCTGCGGGCGGCGGCCGGGATGACGCGTCAGGTCACCGGCAAGACCATCCCATCGGATGTCCCGGGGAAGTTCAGCATGAGCATCCGGTCGCCGATCGGCGTGGTGGCCGCTATCACGCCGTTCAACGTCCCGCTGATCAAGGGGGTCCGACTGAGTTGCAATCCCATTGCATTGGGCAACACCGTAGTGATGCTGCCGTCCGAAGCAGCACCGATTCTGGCGCACCGGCTGGCGCGTCTCTACAGCGAGGCGGGCTTGCCGGAAGGCGTCTTCAACGTCGTCACCGGCAACGGTTACGAAATCGGCGACACGCTCACGACTCACCCCCACGTCAGGATGGTCACGTTCACGGGGTCCTGCCGCGTGGGCCAGCATATCCGGGAGTTGTGCGGTAAACACGGCAAACGGTTGACCCTGGAATTGGGCGGCAAGAGCCCGCTGGTCGTGATGGAGGATGCGAATCTCCAGCAAGCCATTGCCGGGGCCGTGCAGAGCATTTTCATGTACCAGGGCCAGGTGTGCATGGGGGCGAGCCGGGTCTACGTTCACGAAAACGTGTTCGATGAATTCGTGGCGAAGTTTGCGGGGGCTGCGAGCGGGCTCGGAATAGGCGACCTCCGCGATCCCGGCACCATCATCGGGCCGATCATCAGCAACCGGCAACGAAATCGTGCTCGGAGCCACATCGAAGCCGCGCGCGAGAAGGGCGCGAATATCGTCACCGGCGGAGACTGGATCGACAATCGTTGCCGGCCAACCGTTCTGACGGGAGTCACGCCGGACATGACCGTATTCGCCGAGGAGACCTTCGGCCCGGTCGTCTCGGTCTATCCCATTGCCAGGCTGGAAGACGCCATTGCCGCGTCCAACGACTCCAACTTCGGGCTGAGCGCCGCGATCTATACGCAGGACATTTCCGCGGCCATGCAATACGTCATGAACGTGGAATCCGGAATGGTGCATGTCAACGGGGGCTCGCTGCACGACGAGCCCCACGTTCCCTTCGGTGGAACCAAGGACAGTGGATTTGGCCGTGAGGGCACGGAAGAAGACATCGAGGCCATGACGGAGTGGAAATGGGTCACGATTCAGATGCAGTAGCGGCGAGCAGGGAATGCCTCGCAATGGCGCAGCCGATGTGGCGATTTCCTTGTCGCTCAACCACCGTGTTCGCGCTGTTGGCTGCCTCGCTGATGGCGATTGCCCAGGACACGGAGGCGCAGACTGAGCCGGCGATCAAAGTCACGTTGCTGGGTACCGGAACACCGGCTCCGAACCCAAGGCAGTTCGGGCCCAGCGTTCTGGTTGAGGCCGGCGATACGAAACTGCTGTTCGATTGCGGCCGGGGCTGCGGCCATCGCCTGTGGAACCTCGGACCGCAATACTTGCGGGAAACGAGCCACCTTTTTCTTACACACATGCACTCCGATCACACGGTTGGAGTCGCCGATCTCTACATGAACGGATGGAATCAGGGGCGCCAGGAAAACCTACGGGTCTATGGGCCGGCCGCCGCCGAGGTATTCATGCGTCACCTGCGTCTGGCTTACGAAGAGGACGTCGTGTTTCGTGCCGACAGGCAGGTGCATGCGGTAGAGCGGGAAACACTGGACTACGTCGCAATTGAAGTGACCGACGGTGAGCAGCATGTGATCGATGACGTTACGGTTACCGCGATTGCCGTCGACCATCACGTCGTTGAGCCGGCGTTTGGATATCGGGTCGATGTCGGAGAATTCAGCGTCGTCATTTCCGGCGATACGGCGTATTCGGAGAACCTGATTCGCCACAGTATGGATACGGATGTACTCATTCATGAGGTGATGTCTCCGGCCCTGGAACATTTCGTTCGTACCACGTTTTCGCCGGAAGTCGCCGACGACATCGTCGCGCTGCACACGCTCGCCCCTGACGTGGGCCGGGTCTTTACCCAGACCCGTACCCGTCTGGGTGTATTGACCCACCTGGACAACGATCCAGCACGTATCCCGGAGTTGGCGGCTCAGATCGAATCGACCTGGAGTGGAGATTTTGTCGTCGCCGAAGATCTGATGGCGATCGAAATCGGCGAGTCCGTTCGCGTATTGGAGCCCGGGCACAAACAATGAACAGACTGAGCGATTGACTGTGTTTCGCCCCTGGCAAGCATTCAACGCCAATCGTTTCTTTCTGGAGGAACAACGATGATCCTTGAGCGAAGAACCGCAATGCTCTTGTTGAGCATACCTCTGATGAGTTGTGCTGTTGTCAGTACTGCGTCTGCACAGAGCGAAGCAACCATGAGGTTGCTCGACAGAAACAGAATGTTTGAAGAGCAAATCATCAACGTTGCAGACAATGTCTATACGGCGATTGGCTACACGGTGTCTGCCAACAGCATGATCGTCGGCAGCGATGGCGTAGTGATCGTCGACCCGGGTCAGTTACCCGCTGCTTCGCTCCTCGTCAGACAAGAATTTGAAAAAATCACCGACAAACCTGTTCGAGCGATTATCTATACCCACAGTCATAATGATCACACCAATGGCGCTATTGCCTTTTACGATGAAGGCACGGGAATTCAGGTTTGGCAACGGGATAACTATCAATCCGAAACCAGGCGCCAGACCGAGGCCGGACTGTCCGGTGGAGCACGGCCATCGAATACCCAGGGATTCGATTTGCCCGAAGAGCAAAAGATAGGAATCGGCGTCGCGATTCCGCCTCCAAGACCCCCGGTGGGCGCCGTCAACGCGGCGGGGGTGAGTACCGAACCCCCCACTCGATCCGGCACCATACCGCCTACCCACACCTTCGGGGAAGATCGAATATCGCTGGAGATTGCCGGGATAAGGCTGGACCTAGTCGCGGCGCCGGGGGAGACGGACGATCAGCTCTATGTCTGGCTACCCGAACAACGCGTGATATTTGCCGGAGACAACTTTTATCAGTCCTGGCCCAATGTGTATCCATTGCGCGGCACGGCACGGCGTTCGGCCCGGGACTGGATTGCGAGCCTGGCCAGCATGATGGCCGAAAATCCCCTTGTCGTGGTAGGCGGGCACACGACCCCCATCACCGAAGATGCCATGACCGTCCTGACCAACTACCATGATGCTCTGAAATGGGTCCATGACAGAACCCTGGAAGGGGCAATGAACTACCTGACACCCGATGAGCTGGTGGAGTATGCGGCACTGCCCGATCACCTGGCCGACCTTGACTACCTGCAGGACTACTACGGCAGCGTGTGGGGTACGGTCAGGGACATCTACGCTCAGGATCTGGGCTGGTTTGACGGCAACCCGCTGAACCTGCACAGGGAAAATCCCGTACAGCAGGCCAGGCGCATGGCGGACCTCGTGGGCGGCGTGGACGAGTTGATGGACAGGGCGCACGCAGAGATGGAGTCCGGCGATGAACTGGGCGCCGCTCAACTCGCCTGGCACGTTACAAAACTCCGACCGGAAAATGCCAATGCATACCAACTCCTTGGCGAGGCGCTTGCAATCATTGCCGAACGCACCTTCAATGCTCCGGCACGGAACTACACATTTTCCTCTTCCAACCGCTATTTGCAGAGAGCAGCAGAGTTACGGAACTAGTCGTCTGGACGTAAACAGGACCTGGAGTACTAAGTCGTGAATGAATTCAAATACGGATGGAAACCGCTGCTGGCCGCGACCATAGGGACGATGTGCGGCATTTTTACCCTTACCAATTATTCGCAGGGATTTTTCGTTGGTCCCGTTACTGCCGAATTCGGCTGGAGTGGGTCTCAGTTCTTCCTGAGTTATACGGTCTTGATGTGCTTCGGTCTCGTCACCGGGCCACTGGTTGGCGCCATATCCGCCCGCGCGGGGCTTCTCATCGTCGGTGTCGTCGGTCTCATCGGCCACTCGCTCGGGTACGTAATCCTTTCATTCAACAACGGCTCCTTGATGCTCTGGTACCTGAACTGGGCGTTGCTGGCATTTCTGGGCGCCGGGTCGTTGCCGATCGTCTGGACAGGTGTCCTGAATGGCTGGTTCTCCGAACACCGCGGCAAGGCCATCGGCATCACAATGGCGGGAACCGGGCTTGGCGCCTTCCTGCTCCCGCCGATCGTCGAGTTCTTCATTTCCAACTATGGATGGCGAACTGCGTACCGCGGTATCGGCATCGGGGCGTTGCTGGTATCCCTGCCCATCGTGATCACGATGTTCAGGGAGGCGACCGGCGCCGTGACGGCAGACGGAACGCAAGCCGCGGCGAGTCAACCCTCGACATGGGGGATGACGCGCGACCAGGCGATGCGCACCGGTCGCTTCTGGATACTGGGCGTCGTACTGTTCGTGACGGTGATTGTGCTGGCAGGCCTGTTGTCGAATTTTGAACGCATCATGAGTGAAAAGGGATTCGAACGCAGCTCGATAGCCACGATTGCGGCCGTCATGGGGCTTACCGTGATCGTGGGCCGAATACTGGCCGGCGTTCTCGTGGACCGCTTCTGGGCGCCAGGGGTTGCGGCTTGCTTTTTCGTTCTCCCAACGGTCGGTTTGTTGCTCCTCCTGAACGTCGATCTGACCCTTGCGACAGGCGCATTGGTTGGGATTCTGATCGGTCTTGCGGCGGGCGCTGAACTGGATCTGCTCGCATTCCTGACGAGCAAGTACTTCGGGCCGGCCAACTACCCTGCGATCTTTGGCATGATCATCGCCTTTTTTACAGTCGGCGCCGGGATTGCGCCGCCACTTTTCGGGGCAGTTGCACAAGCATTCGACGGCTACACAGTGATGCTCACGATCTCCGTCGGACTACTCCTGGTTTCCATCGCGCTGTTCCTGGCGCTCGGGAAATACCCTGCCAGGAGTAACTGAAGTCCGCTCAGGCGCCCGGCGGCTCCGAACGCAAGATCGCGTCGAGGGCTTCAT
>VYEH01000054.1:0-4778 GCA_009843005.1 Pseudomonadota bacterium
CCCCTGTGCGCTAAACGTAGCCCGCCATCCCTGGCGGGCTACGATCGGCGCGCGGCGCTCCTGGCCGTCCCTGGCCCCGCGCCGCGCACACTCCGCGCACAGGGGCTGTCCGTACTCGCTCTCGCTACGTCGGGGGATGCGTGAAGGGCGTCAGGGTGGGGGAGGCGACGCGGTGGTGGAGTCTGCGAAGCCTGCGGTTTCGGTGTCTATGCCGTTTTGTGCGGCGTAGTTCTGCCAGGCCTGGGCGAGTTCGGCTGCGATTTCGGGGTGGTCGGCGGTGCGGTCGCGGGTTTCTGCGGGGTCGTCGGCGAGGTTGAACAGGGCGCGAGGCATGAACTCGCCGTCTTCCTTCCACCAGGTGAGCTTCCAGTCGCCGCGTCTGGCGTAGCCGCCGCCCAGGCGGGGCTCGGTGTACGTGTGGAAGGCGTAATCGGCGTCGCCGTAGGCGGGTGTTCCCTGGAGCCACAGGTTGGTGACCGGGCGGCCCTGCATTGACAGAATGCCGCTCTCGCCGCGGTCGGAGGGGTGTTCCACGCCGGCCAGGTCCAGGAGTGTGGGCATGAGGTCGGCGACCTGGAAGTAGTTCTGATACATCTGTCCGGCTGCCACTCTTCCTGGCCAACGCAGGATCGCGGGGACGCGGGTGCCGCCTTCGGAGGTGAAGGTCTTGTACAGGCGTAGCGGTGTGGATGACACGCGTGCCCAGTTCGCGCCGACCGTGACGTAGGAAGTGGCGTTGCCCAGGTTGTCCAGGCTGTTGTCGTCGGCTTCGTTGTATCCCGCGCCGGTTGCGGTTCCATCGGCGCCGTTGTCGGACATGAACAGCACCACGGTATCGTCGGCGATGCCCTGTTCGTCGAGATAATCCAGGACGCGGCCGATCTCCTCGTCAATGATGTCCACCATGGCGGCGTAGATCTGCATGCGCCTGGATTCGTCGGTGCGCTCCGCGTCGGTCAATGACGCCCAGTCCGCCAGGTTTTCGTCCGAATAGGGCTCGAAATCCGCCGGAAACAGCCCAAGCTCGCGCTGCCTTTCGATGCGCGCGCTGCGGGTGGCCTGGTAGCCGTCCTCGTACCAGCCGTCGTATGCCTCGATCCAGTCGCGCGGCGCCTGCAGCGGGTAGTGGGGCGCGGTATAGGACAGGAAGGCGAAGAACGGCCGTCCGTCGCCGAGGTTCGCGTCGATGTAGTCGAGCATCCGGTCGGTGTAAAAGTGGGTGGAGTAGAAGTCATCGGGCACGGCGACGCGCTCGCCGTTCTGCGAATAGGAGTTCAACTCGTCCGATGCCTCACGATGCGGATTCGGGTAGTGCCTTCCGGCGCCCGGCAGCAGCGCGAAGACCTGCTCGAAGCCACGCGCCGAGGGGACCTGCTCGGCGCCGCGGCCCAGGTCCCACTTGCCCGTCATGTAGGTGTGATAACCGGCGTCGCGCAGCACTTCCGCGAGCGTTGCGGCGTCGGGGCTCAGCCGGTAGTTGCGTCGGGGACCGATGGCCGAGGTGTTGTTGTCGATGCCGGTGTGGAGCATCGCGCGGGTGGGGTTGCATTTGACGGCGGTGTGAAAATCGAGGAACCGGGTTCCGTCTTCGGCCAGGCGCGACAGGTTCGGCGTCGGCATCTCGCCGCCGTAGGGAGCAATGTCCGAGAACCCCAGATCGTCGGCGACGATCAGGAGGAAGTTGGGTTGCGGGGAGTCGGCCGATGGCGGCGGGGCTGCGCCGTCGGGTTCATCGGCCGTGAGGTCGGATTGGGCTGTTGGGTCAGCTTGCGCTGGCGGGTCGAATTGGGTCGCTGGATCGGGCTGTGGTGAACATCCCGCATCTATCCGCCCCCAGACCGCGGCGAAGAGCACCGCCCCACAGTTATGGCAAGCGTCGGCCGCCGGGTCGCTGAGCGCCCAAACCGGCTTCGCGGCGCAGCGCGCCGCGAAACTCGTGGACAAGGCCTTGGGAACGCTCAGAGCGGGCGATTCGGCCAGATGATGGAACGCCAGAAGTGGGCGTTGTGGCTGTTGTCGAAGCCGAGGCCCTCCGGCGGCGTGCGGAAGTGTTTCGCTACCAGCTCGAAGATGGGCTCGTAGTCCACCACCGCGTCCTCGTCCCATCCGTACACGTCGTTCACCGTGATGACCCGCGCGGTGTGATACCACTCGTGGCCCTTGGCGTAGTCGTGATGCGCCTTCTGGTACTCGTCAGGCACGTAGTCCTCGCCAAAGATGCGGATGTACATCTCGGGATACTCGTAGTTGTAGTCGGGGTCGGGGAAGAAGCGCAGCGACTGATGGTACTTGATGGCCCAGGAGATTTCCTCGTCCACGTAGCCTTCGATCAGGTTGGAGCCCCAGTGGCCGTGGTCCACCCGCCTGATCTGGTGGCCGGTGTCGTGCAGTGCGCACGCCACGACGACCTTCTCGTCGTAGCCTGCCTTGAGCGCCAGGTTGGCGCTCTGCAGCATGTGGCTGTTCTGCCGGATGCCGCCGTCCGGTGCGTCGTAGAAGCGCAGCCGCATGAAGTCCGTGATGGTGGGCTTCTCCGGCATGGGCGGGGGTTCCGTCGTCCCGCCTCCCATGCCCATGCCCTGGGCGAGCATGAGGCGGCGTTCGAGTTCGTCCTCGACCGCGTCGGCCTTCTGGGCGAACGTCATGCCCGGCGTGAACGTCGCCGCTGCGGCAAGCGCGGCATTGCGCATGAAATCTCGTCGTTTCCTGTTCAGTTCCATGGGCTTTGCTCCTGAATCGATATTGTCGAGTACTGTGCCGGGAAATTATAGCGGATATCCTGCCGGTCACCCCGGTTCCCTGGTCAAGAACTGCAAAGCTCATCCGTGGTTCGTCGCTGGTCGCCAACTTCCGTAGCGCCTCAAACAAACCCTTCGCGGCTCCGAGACGTTGCGACATCGCAACAGAATGATTCAGCCACCGGGATTCGGGCGATTCATGTGGCGGACTAGACAAATGTTAGCAGTACTGATCTAAGTTGCCCGGCGGTCTGTCTGTAACATTCGGTAAATTGTGAAGTGGATATTTTTGGGTTGGTAAATCGAACTTTCGACCCGTTTGCCTATGCGAATAGGAATGATTATCATTTCCGCAGCGGGATCGCTGGGATCGGCCGCGCAATGGGGTTGGTCCGCTCTGTACCCGCAGGACGATGGACCCAGGTATTTTGCGAAAGGGGTAATGTAGTGAAAACAGTACACTCGATGACAAAGACTGCGTTTGTTACAGCACTGACGGCGCTGGTTGGTTTCGCGACCAGCGTTTACGCTCAGGACGAGGTGGCGGCCGGCGACGATGAGGCGGCCCTCGAGGAAGTCGTCGTCACCGGTTCCCGCGTGCTGGGTATCGAGGATTCTACGTCGCCCGTGGTCACTGTCGGCCAGGCGGAGTTCGAGGAGAACCCTTCCGTCACGCTGGCCGATTTCCTGGTCGAGAACGTCACCGCGAACAACGGACAGTTGACGCTGGTGGACGAGGGCAACGCGAGCGGTCGCATCCAGGGCGACCGGTCGACCGGCATCAACCTGTGGGGCCTGGGCGAGGAAAATACGCTGACGCTGCTGAATGGTTCGCGGCTGGTGTACAACGCCGCGCCGAGCAGGACGGGCTGGTACAACGTCGACGCGAATTCGATCCTGCCGGGCATCGCCATGCAGCGCGCGGACATCCTGCTGGACGGCGGCTCGGCCATTTACGGTACCGATGCCGTGGCCGGCGTGGTGAATTTCATTCCCCGCTACGGATTCGAGGGGATGGAGTTCCGGGTTCAGAGCGATTTCTATCCGGATGCCATCGGCACCACCGGTTCCGCGGCGGTCGAGGGCCTTTATGGTACGTCATTCGACGATGAACGGGGCTCCTTCCTGGTCGCCTTCGACTACCGTCAGACCACGGAAAACCTGGCCGCGGAACTGGGCCTTAATCATGCCGACGTGCCCCAGTGGGACGGCTCGGATGGGTTCTGGGCCGAGTACGGTGACGACATGTTCACCGGTGGTTCGGGTTATGACTACTCTGCAGCCGCGCCATCGGCCGGGGGCGGCGGCATGGGCATGGGCATGGGCGGCGCTCCCGCCGGTACGGCGCTCGCCGACCCGCTTTGCGGTGCGACCGACCAGCTCGACCTGCACTATATACAACTCGGTGAAATCGTCCCGCCCGGCGTGGATGGCGCGGGTAGTTGCGCCGGGTATCCTCTGCTGGACACCGACGGGCGCGGTTCCGACCGCTACACGGTGTTTGCGGCGCTGAGCTACGACTTCAGCGATCGGGTGAGCGGATCCGCCGAGATCGGCTACAGCGAGCGCCAGATTTACGATCCCACCCGGTTCGATACGAATGACGGTGCCTATACCGGCACGCCCATCCAGGTGACCTTCCCGAACAATCATCCGGGCCTCGCCTACAACAAGCAGATCGATCCGGCGTGGGCGGCAGCGACCAGGCCACCGAGAAGGGGGCCGGCGCCGGTCGTGTCGGGCGGAATTCCGCAGTCCCCCGTGGGCTTCGAGGACTTTGCGGGCTACGACGCCAGCACGATCAACATCCGCGCCGGGCTCGACATTCAGCTCTCCCCGATGTTTCAACTGGATATCGGGTTCACCCACGGCACAAGCCAGGCGTCCCAGGCCAGGATGATCCAGAAAGTCGAAAATTACATGAACGCCATTCAAGGTCTGGGTGGGCCGAATTGCAATCCTGCCACCGGCATGGCCGGAGAAGGCGGATGCGAGTTCTACAATCCTTTCCTGAGTTCGGCCCTGCCGGATGCCGCCTCG
>VYEH01000054.1:4788-17791 GCA_009843005.1 Pseudomonadota bacterium
GGGCTGGCAAACTCGCCGGAACTGATTGGCTGGCTGGTGGACCCGGACCTCGCGGTGGCGCACTTCGAGACCGGACTGAGCGCGGTGGACGTGCTCCTGAACATCGACGCCGGCTGGGAACTGCCCGGCGGCCCGGTGGGATGGGTGATCGGCGCTGATTACCGTCAAGAGGATACGACCCAGAATTACAGCCCGGACTACCTCGCGGGCGGAGTGAGTTTGAGGGGTGCGCAGGTGTCCGGCCTGCAGGGTTTCACTGATCCACTGAGACCTTTTGCAGGCGAGGATGGCGCGGTGAGCGTATTCAGCGAGGCGGTGCTGCCGTTTACCGATGCGCTGACGATGCAGCTTGCGGTGCGGCACGACGATTACGACAGCGTCGGCGGTTCGGCCAATCCGAAGATCGGGATCAACTATGCGCCGACGGACCGTGTCCGGCTGCGCGCTTCCTATGGCCAGTCTCTCAAGGCGCCCACGATCATTCATGTCAACGAGCTGGTCTCCGCCACCAGTATCCCCACGGGCCCGGGCATGGGCCGCCGTGGCGGTCACCGGGTCAGCTCGGTCGACACCGGCGATCCGAACATCGTCCCGCAGACGGCGGTGCACACCAGCGTCGGCGGCGATTTCACCCTGGCGGAGGACGTGGGTGCGCTACGGAGCCTGCAGTTGTCCGCGTCCTACGTGACATTCGATTTCAAGGATCGCATCGTGCGGCTGGAGGCAGTGGCCCGGATACCGGACGATCCCAACGTCGTCGGCGACTGTGGACAGCTTGCCGCACGAGGGGTCTATGGGGTGTTCTTCAGGGAAGACCCCGACGGCGTGCCGTGCTTCGACGGCAACGATGCCAACGGCGACGGCATGCTGCAGCGGGAGGAGTTAACCCATGCCTTCGCGACCTACACCAACATCGCGACTTCGGAACTGGAAGGCGTAGATTTGCGGCTCACCGCTGCGCTCGACACGCCGGCGGGCCTGATGAATCTGCAGTTGGGCGGCACCCAGACGCTCAAGTTCCTGAGCTCTGAGCGCGACCCGCTGGCGCCGCCGGTGGACGCCGTCGGCCGCGTGGGCGTACTCGCCTTCACCGCGGCGGCGTTGCCGGAATACCAGATGGTCAGCAGGATGTCCATGCGCTGGGGCGGCGGCAGTCACTTCACGAGCCTCTCGGGACGCTACAAGAGCGCGATCCTGGATGCGACCGACGCACTGCGCACCGGGTCGTTCGCCACGTGGGATCTGCGCCATAGCTGGGACATCAATGACATGATCAACCTCAGCTTTACGGCCCGCAACGTCACCGGTTCTGCGCCCGCCCGCTCCGCCACGACCGTTCCCATACGCGACGGTGTCACCTCCTACTTCCTCAACCTGCGGCTTTTGCTGGGCGAGGGAGGCGGTGCAGGTGGCGGAGGCGGTCGCGGCCGCTAACGTTTCTCGCATACGCCAATCGAACCAAAGGGGGGCTTCGGCCCCCTTTTCCAATGTTGGGTCCGGTGATTCGATCTATTGCGGTAGCGCCGACCACACGCCGTTGTCACCGAATTCGGCCTGGAGGGTTTGCACGGCGGATGGCTCGAGCATCACGCAGGCTTCGATGCCGTTATCGCAGTCGCTGCCCAGTGCCCGCGCCCGAGGCACCCAGGGCGCCCGGCCGCCGCCGAAGATCATCACGGAGGCGCCGCTGTCGGCGCCGTGGACCATGATGGTCTGGTAGCGGGCGATGGGCCGGCCGTTGAGCGCCGGATTGCCGGTCATGCGCACGCGGGCGCCGTTGGGGACGGTCGACTCGTTCCAGCCCAGCTTGGCCAGGGCGGTCCAGGAGGGTCCCGATTCGAACGCCCAGTCGACGCCGTCGTCCGTGGTGAGGCGGAAATAGGAGTGCGGATTGGAGAGTCTGTGCGCCGTGACGGTGCCTTCCACCGAGACGGTTGCCCGCACATCGAAGAACGCCGGCGCCGCGTGGTGCGCCAGCGCGGCCGAGCCGCAGGACAGGAAAGCTGCGCACGTCGCGCTAAATCTGGTCACCCTGAAAAATTTCACGTCTGTCGCTCCCGTGGCGGCTCCAAGTTCTTGTGCCCGTTCGTATGGTAGCTACTCGCTCTATTCGTCCGCCTGTTCGTCCGCCGCATCGTCGAAAAAGCTGTCAAAGTCCCCGAAGAACAATTCCCGCTGGTCCATGCTGCAGAACCATTCGGCGATGTAGTCGTCGGGATTGGGGATGTACTCCGCGCGTTGAAGCCGTACCGGACCGTCGTAGTAGACGGGGTCGTTGATTTCGATATCCAGCAGCAGGCGGGTCCGGTCCTCGTTCCACTGAAAGCGCTCGACCGTCGTGGTCATGGGGCTGGTCTGAATCGTGTGGATGTTTTCCACCAGGTGGCTGGTCTCGATGACCAGCACGTCGCCTTCCCACCGCCCGACCGAATAGCCGTGCAGGGTATGGGGCGTGTCGGGCCGCGGCGGCTCGCCGTCGATGGGAATGGTCCGCCGTACGTCGAAGTACTCGTGGTGGAAGACGATCTCGTCTTCGGTCTGGATGATTTCCGCCGGCCGGGGCAGGCGGGTGAAGTGCCGGCTCAGGCCGTCGGCGATGCAGTCGAGGCCGGGGTCGTTCTCGGCCGTGGCGGCTTCGCGCCGGGCCAGCCCCAGTTCGTTGATGGGGCAGGCTTCCGAGCGGGCGAAGTTGGTGCTCCGGCCGCAGGGCGTTTCGGCTCTTCCCGCAAGATAGACTCCGCTGATATCCACTTGGGCCTGGGCGGGGGTCAGGCCGGCCACCGCCGTCAGCAGCGTTACGGCCATCAATGCAATAACCTTCAGAGGATTCGTCTGTGGCGCAACATGAACCGGGAGTGCGGACGGTGGCCCGCCGGGACGCGAAGCAACGGCGACCGCCGGCGAGGAGGCCGGCGGCTGCACGGCGCGCCTCACGTTACTGGTCCTCTGGTCCCGGCGGGGCCGCGACTTCGGATGCGCGCTGGGTCCTGGACCTCAGCAGCTGGCGAACCGGCCCACCGTTGATGGAGACGTTGCGCATGGAGAAACGGTTCACGTTGAACTGGCTCGGCCGGCCGTAAATGAGCAGCGAGTCGCCGACTTCGATCTCCCCGGGGTAGAGGCCGTAGGTCCTGGCCAGCAGTCCGGGCGCGTGGCTGACCGCATCCCAGATTTCACCCTCCTCAAGGGGGCCGCCGGTGATGCGGATGCGCACGCGGATGTGGGGGTCGGTCCAGAACAGCCGTTCCACGACGCCTTCGATCTCGAACTGTTCGGAATTGCCGAATTCGCCGGCCACGGAATGATGGGCATTGGCGGCGCCAGCCCCCAGAAGGGCCACGGCCACAGCAGTGAAAGTACTCAATGGTCGATTCATGATTTCGATCTCCTCAATCTTCGGCAGGATCGATGTACGAACTCTCAAGCACGGCCGGATCGTAGTAGGGCACGTGGACCTCGGGGTCGTACTCGCATTCGGATGGGTAGAAGAAGGTGTCTTCGGGCAGCCGCGTCCAGAAGGCGTGGGAAATCCGCGGCCACTCGTAGGTCTGAGAGTCGACGGCCATCAACAACACCTCGATGGTGTCACCGTCCGGGCGCAGCGTGTAGCGCTCCAGGAACTTCAGTTCGTCGGAGGTCACCAGCGTCGCCCCGTGGGCCAGACCGTCCGGGAAGCTGTCGGTCTCGATAATGATGGTATTGCCCTCGCGCCGGCCCGAGGAGGTGCCGAGCATGCGCGTCGCCTCGGTTCGCGTCTCCCCGTCCAGGTAGATCACGCGTTCGGCGGCGTTGTGCTCGTAGTAGATTTCCAGCCGATCCGGGAATTCTGCCATGCGCACGGCGGTGTTGGAGGCGAAGGACGTGCGCGGCACGTTGTAGCCTTCGCAGAAGACCTCCGGGTCGTCCATGACGGTGAGGCCCTCGGTTCGCGCCTGTCCCGCCTCGGTGAGCTGGACGCCCGCGCTGTATCCCCGGGAGCGCTCCCACAGGCCCGTGAGGTTCTTGCCGGATGTTGACGCGCCGCCCGGCGCCGCGCCCATCTGGGCCAGCGCGCCGGAACCCATGCCCAGGCTGGCGGCTGCGAGCAGCGCGGATCTCAATAATGTGTTGTTCATCGAATTCAGTCTCCTTGCCCGGCACTTATCCTATGTGACTTCGCCAGGTACCTTCGAACTCAATTGTCCTGCCCGGAACGCTCCCACATCTCGCAACTGCTGGTTTCGATGTTGCCGCGCGCGGACCAGTCGAACGCCGTCTCGATGACCAGGGGCTCGGCGAACATCACCGGGTCCGTGGCGGTCAGGCGATAATCGAGACGAGCCGGCTCTTCGCCCTCGGCCAGTACGACCGTGAATCGCTCCTCGAATGCCACCTGGTCGGTCTGCGGGGTCCCTTCGCGGTCGAAGTAGGGGTAGTTCACCAGCGTGGTGTCGACCACGAGCACGTCTTCGCTCTCCCAGCGCCCCACTGAGTAGCCGAGGTGGCTGTGGGGCGTGCCTTCGGGGGGCGCGTTGCGGTCCAGGTGGATGATCCGGTCGCCGCCCCACCAGAAGTGGCGCATGACGATGCGCTCGCCTTCGTCGACGAATTCCATGGAGCCGGGCAGCATGCGCTCCGGCATGCCGCGGGGCACGCACTGCAGGATGGGGTGATCGATGGGCCGGAAGGCGTCCTTGGCGGCACGCCCGGCCTCGCTGAGCACGTGGTCGTAGTCCTGCTCGGCCATCCACTCGCTGGGCCGCAGGCCCAAGCCCCAGATTCCGAAAATGCTGTTTGCCTCCGTTGCGGGCCTGTCTGTCCGGCGCACGCGCTCCGGCGGGGTTTCCGGTTCAAGGCGCCGATCCGACCAGATGAGTTCGCCACGGCCGCCGGCATACTCTACGCCATTGGGCAGCAGCAAGTTGCGCAATCCGAGGAAATCGGATCTGTGCCTGGAAACGAAACCCGCCGCCTTCACCTGCCTGCCAACGGGAAACATGTCCTCTGTGAAACCGCCGCTTTCCATCTGGTTGGGAACGCCGGTCTCAAGTTCCCAGAACGCCTCCTCACCGGTTTCGTCGATGACCCTGAGTTCGAAGCGGACGTGCGGATTGCGCCAGAAAACCTCGGTGAGTTCGCCCTCCAGGATGAGCAGTTCGTCCGTGTTGTAGAACGCGGGCGCGCCCACAGGACCGTGGTGAGCCCGGACATGGGCCGCAGCAAGGCAGATAGACATGATCAGCACGATGCGCCGCATGATCGTCCGATCATACCCTCTCGACCGGGCGCTTTTCGGTTGCCGCCGACGGACAAGCGTATAGATTTGAAAAGAGACCGGCGCCGTCCGAAAACGGCTGCCGCCGATCACGGTCGCCTTTGAATCGGTCCGCTTACATACCGTAATGTCGCATAACGACAACGTTCGGGCACGTGGTGTCAACGGTACGCTTCCCGTGCCGGGGGCAATCGTCGCAGTGAGCCCCGCCCGGATTTCGAAATGCGCGAAACGGCTGGAAAATATCTGACAGGGTTGTCCTCTGACGGTCTAAACGTGATAATTTCCAGCAATGCAACCCGAAGAGGAAATCCAGCATGTTGACCATCCCAGTGCGAGAAATTCGCCGAACCGCCGCCGTATTGTTGTTTTCAGGCATCATGTTGTCAGCCGCCGCGCAGGAAGAGTTGGAAGAAGTGGTGGTTACGGGTTCCTACATTGCCCGGCCCGCCGACCGCCCGCAGCCGGTGCAGATTCTTGACGCGGCGACGCTCGCCAACCAGCAGCGCAGCCACGTCTCGGAAATCTTCCGCGACCTGAGCATCACCAGCGGGAGCTTCACGGGCTATCTGAACGCCGACGAAAACTTCGGCTCGACCACCGCCGCGGTGAACATGCGAGGCCTCGGGCCGCGCGCCACCCTGGTGCTGCTCAATGGCAAGCGGCAGACCAATGACGGTGGCGTGGGTCCGGAAGGGGTGACCGCGGTGGACATCAACGCGCTGACGCCGTCGATCATGCTGGAACGCGTGGAGGTGCTCACCGACGGCGCCTCGGCGCTGTACGGCAGCGACGCCGTGGCTGGCGTGGTGAACATGATCACGCGTAACGACTTTGAGGGCTTTGAAGTGTCCGCCACGGGCATGCAGGTGGACCGCGCTGGCGCCGGCGACTACAACATCGGCGCGATCTTCGGTACCGGTGGCGAGAACACGCACATCATCGCCGGATTCGAACGCTCCGCGCGGGACGAGATCGTCACCAACGACCTGTACGACCTGGACCGGCTCGGAATTGCCATCGCGTCGAGTTTCGGCAATCCGGGCAGCTTTCAACCCATCGGTGCCATGGGCGGCGCCCGGCGCACGCCCGACCCGATGTGCGGGGACGCCTCGCTCGGTGGCACGCCCTTCGGCGGCATCGATCTCGGCAGCCGCTGCGGCCTGCTGTTGTCGCTCGACCGGTCACTGGTGGCGGAGGAGGAGCGCCTCACCGGCCTCACCGTGGTCACCTCCGATCTCGGGGGCGGCGTCAGCGCGGAACTCGAACTCGGCTTCAGCCGCGCCCGTTACGGATTGGTGAACAATACGTTCCCGATCAACGATCTGCCGCGTCCCGTGGTGCCCGCCGAGAATCCGGGCGTGATCGCCGCGGGCGCGCCGTTCGCCGGCTCCGATTGGCAGGTGTGGCAGCGGCTGCGCAAACCACAGGATCCGGTGTTCGCGTTCCGCAGCCGGCGCACATCCGATACCTGGCGCGTCGCCGGGTCGCTGGCCGGCGACTTCACCGAAACCTGGAATTGGCGGCTTGCGGCGACATCGTCCTCGAACGAAACCAACAACATATCCGGGGACACCATCCGCTCGCGCTACAACGCCGCGCTCAACGGTTACGGTGGCCCGGACTGCGGCAGTCAGGCGGTGGGCGCCGCCAACACGGACCCGAGTTGTTACTGGTACAACCCCTTCGCCAATTCGTTCACGGCCTCGCCCGGCGATGCGAACTACAACGATCCGTTCATCCTGAGCTACATGTTCGCCGAGTACCTCACCGAGGGCTTCGCGGACCTCAAGTCACTGGAATTCGTTTCCACCGGCGAGATCAATGACCGGGCTTCGCTGGCGGTGGGTTACCAGATTCGCCAGCAGGGATTCGAGCAGGACGCCAGCCCGCTGGTGAACGCCGGCGCCTTCGCCTTCATGAACGACAAGGTTCCCGACTATTCGGGCAACCGAGACGCCAACGCGCTGTTCGCCGAGCTGGTCCTGTTTCCCACCGAAGACCTTGAGATCCAGGTGGCGGCGCGTTCGGAGGAGTACAGCGGCGGCGCCAGTTCTACCGACCCCAAGATCGGTCTGCTGTGGACGCCGACGGATTCGGTTTTCGTGCGTGCCACGGCGGGCACGTCCTTCCGCGTGGCCGGCGAACCGCAGACCTTCGGCATCGAATCCGGCCGCGGCGCCGGCGTCGAGATGTGCGGCCAACCGTGCGCCGACCCGAACAGCTCGACATTCGGCATTACGGAAAACATCGACGCGGGCTCGGTTACCCGCGGGGACCCCGGTCTGAATCCCGAGCAGTCCACCAACTTCACTCTCGGGGTGACGTGGGATGTTTCGGACAGCCTCACCGTCGATCTCAACTACTGGAGCATCGACTTCGAGGACCTCATCGTCCAGGAAAGCCTGCAAACCATCTGGTACAACGACGTCGCCGACGGGACCATCGACGATCCGCGGATCGTGCTCAATCCGGCGGCGGGCACCAACGTCATCAGCCAGTTGATCTCCAACGACATCCTGTCCTTCAATGTCAGCTTCATCAACGAGGATCGCCTGCAAACCAGCGGGTTGGACTTCAGCGTCGACTGGGCGTTCGAAACCGCCGGCAACGAATTCGCCCTCGGCATCGACGGCACTCGCAACCTGGTGTACGACGTCACCACGCCGGGCGGCGGCACGGTGGACGGACTCGGTTCGCTGAACTCCGCCAACAACGGCTACGCGACGCCGGAAATGAAGGCAAACGTGCGCTTCGACTGGCGCCGCGGCAATCACTTCGCCCAGGTGGCGTTGCGCCACACAAGCGCGCTGACGCAGGACCAGGCCGCCGATGTCGCCGACACCATTGTCAAGGACTTCAATACGCTGGATCTGCTCTACCGGTGGGCGTGGGATGGATTGGGCCAGCCGATGGATGTTTCGTTCGGAGTGATCAACGCGACCGACGAGGAAGACCCGCAGATCGGCGGGCTGCTGACGACGGTGAATACGCGCACGTGGGATATTCGCGGGCGCATCTACCGGATCGGATTGAACTGGTCGTTCCAGTAGCGTACCGACCCCGTCAAATCGGGTTTGCGGACACCGGTGCGGGGATTGCCTCCGCGTCCGGCGGGATTCGTCGGCCACTGCTCTCGCCCCGGGTGTAGAATCCCGGGGAGAACGGATGGAAGGGTCGTGATCATGTCAGTCCTCGGTCTGCAACCAGGCGCGATCATCTCCATCCCGGTACGCGACCTGAAAAAGTCGGTTGCCTGGTACCGACAGACGTTCGGCTTCAAGGTCGCGCACACGCTTCAGGAACCCGCGTGGTGCGAACTGGCCACTTCGACAGCGGATGTGCGTATCGGTCTGGCGCAGGTGGATGGAGGCGACCCCGGCGATACCACGCCGATCTTTACCGTGAGCAGCATAGAAGCGGCGGCGGCGGCGCTGGCGGCCGAACGCATCGCCGCCAGCGAAGTCGTCACCGTCGACGGGCACGCCAAGCTGTTGACCCTGCAGGACCCTGATGGAAACACGTTGATGCTCCAGGAAGTTCTATGAACCGGATGTGTCGCGGCGGGTTTGACCGGGTGGGTCCGTGAGCACGCAAACCCGGCTCATGGCCGACTGCCAGGTCGTCGTCATTGACGACGACCCGGAGCTTTGCTACATGCTGAGCGAACTCCTGCGAACCGACGGATACGTCACGGCGACGTTCCAAAGCGGCGAGGAGGGCTTGCGGGCGCTCAGGAACTCGCTTCCGCAATTGGTCATCCTGGATGTCACCATGCCCGACATGGACGGGTTTCAGGTACTTCGCCATCTGCGAATGGAATCGGATGTTCCGGTGCTGATACTGACGGCGCGGGGAGACGACCGCGATCGGATCACCGGATTCGAACTGGGCGCCGACGACTACCTGCCCAAGCCCTTCAACCCGCGGGAATTTCTGATGCGTGTGAAGGCGATCATGAAACGGACCGCGCAGATGGCGGCGACCGCGACCACGGAAGTGGGACCGCTGGTGCTGGAGCGGCTCAAGTGCCTGGCACACGTCGGCGAACGGTCGGCGAAACTGACCAGCGCCGAAGCCCGCGCACTCGAAGCCCTGATGCGCACGCCCGACCGGGTTGTTTCCAAGGATGAACTCACGCGCTTCGCCCTGGGGCGCGGCCGAATGCCCTATGAGAGGGCCATCGATACCCACATTTCCCACCTGCGAACCAAGATCGGCAAGGACGCCGGCGGCGACTCGCCCATCCGCAACGTCCGCGGCGCAGGTTATCTGTTGTTGTCGGATTGGGAGCCCGCTGCACCATGATCGGATTGTTCTGGCGAATTTTCTTCTCGTTCTGGGCCGCCATGCTCCTGCTGCTGGCGGTGCTGGCCTACAGCACCTACACCGTGGTCAATGCCTGGAATGAACAAGGTCAACTGAGTTATGACGAATTGATCGGGCGTGCAGACGTGGTGCTCAAGGACGGCGGTGAGGAACGACTTGGCGCGTGGTTGCGCAATCCTTCCAACTTTCCGCCGGACCTGACGCTGTTCGTATTCGATCCGGCCGGCGACGAAATCCTGCAGCGCGATATTCCGCCACCGGTGGAGACGACGCTCACGAGCGCCGATCCGCAGGCCCGACTTCCCCGTTACCGGCCGCGTCAACTCGTTACCGGTGACGGCGTTGAGTATCTGGCCGTACTGGGCCCGAATGCGCCGCCCATCCTGGGTGCCCTTGGTACTCCGCTGATGCGCTGGACGGTCATAGTCGCCGCATTCGTGATCAGTCCGCTGGTTTGCTTTGTTCTGAGCCGATCCCTCACCAATCCGTTGCGTCAAGTCGTGGCGGCCACACGCAAGCTCGCCGCCGGCGACCTGACGACGCGGGTGGAAGTCGGGGCTCGCGGACGCGACGACGAAGTGGGCGAACTCGGCCGGCAGTTCGACCGCATGGCGGAGCGGCTTGAACAATTGATCACCTCGCGCACGGAGCTGTTCCGCAACATTTCACATGAGTTGCGCAGTCCATTGGCGCGGATTCGGATCGCGATCGAGCTGGCCCGGCGCAAGCCCGATGAACTGGACGACCAGCTTGGGCGCATCGAGCAGGAGACGGATCACCTGGAATTGCTGACTCGCCACGCGCTGAGCCTGGCGCACCTCGATGAGTCCCCGCCGGAAACAGAATTGCAGGAAATCGACCTGGTGGAAGTCGTCGAAGGCGTTGCACAGGATGCATCCTACGAGGCAAGCGCCAAGGGCAAGTCGGTGGTATGGGAGGCTGGCGCCGGGAACTCGATCGTTCGCGCCAACCCCGACCTTCTTCACAGCGCTGTTGAAAACGTGGTTCGGAACGCCCTGCGCCATACCCCTGAAGGGACCAGGGTCGAAATCAGTCTGGTAGCGAGCAACGGAATCGCGCACCTTCAGGTCAGGGACGACGGTCCGGGTGTGCCCGGCCAGGATCTGCAGAAGATTTTCGAACCTTTTCAGCACGGCCGTCGGGGCCGGGGAACAGGCGTGGGGCTGGCCATTACCCAGCGGGTTGTCTCCCACCTGAACGGTCACGTGAGCGCCCGCAACAGCCCCGGCGGGGGGCTCAGCGTCGAATTGGAACTGCCCCTGGTTTCAACCGCGCCCGCACTGCCAGGCGAAGGTGACGCCCGTCACTGAGACGCCACGCCCTCCAGCCAGTCCATGACGCGGGATGCGATGTCTGCGCTGTTGTCGTCTTGCATGAGTATGTGGGAATTGCCGCGAATGCCTCGCTCGGTAAGTTCCAGCATGTCCCCGCGGCCGCCCATCTCCCGCACCAGCGCCGCGGTGGCCCGGCAGGATTCAAGTCGCCCGGTCTGATTGCGGGACTCGATGTAATCCCCGTAGACCGCCAGGAACGGGATATGGGCGATGGGCTCCACGTCCTCTGCGGCCGTCGGGCACCCGGTGGGCTCGAGAACCACGATGGCGCTGACCAGGTTCGGATTTCTTCGCGCGATGTTGAAAATCACCGGACCGCCGGCCGAATGGGGCATGAGAACCGCCGGACCGGTACGCTGTAGCAACGCTTCCAGCGCCAGAACGTTGGGGTTGTTCGACTCGACGGGAGGCAGCCCGCCGCCGGTCGCCTGGCCGCCTGCACCTGCGGCGCCGCCACCGCCCATACCCATACCGCCGCCGCCCATGGCAGCGCCACCACGAGCGGCTGCCCCCGTGCCGCCCCCGGCAGCACCGCCCATGCCGCCGCCTCCACCGCCGACACGGGGCGGCCACGAGGCGTAGAACTGATCGATATGGTCGGTGGGGAAACGCGTCTCGGGATACGGCTCGCCCGGCGCGTCGCCGAAACCCCATCGGCGCCATACCTGGCCGATACTCCAGGTATTGACGCCTGGAGCCGGCTCGTCGGCGCTTCGGAAGGGCCCCACGGCGAATCCCGACGGTCCCGTGTTGACGGGATCGTAGACGTAGGCGCTGAATCCACGCCGCGCGAAAGCCTGGGCCCACCCCTCGCGCCCATCGGGTGTGGAAAGGTAAATGTACGAAGACAGCCCGAGGCCCGGATACATCACCACGGGCGCTTTCGGCTGGTCGCGTTCGGGCACCATGTAGTGCACCAGGGCCTGGTCCACGTGCTGCTCGAATCCGGCCGTGTCCCGCACCTCTCCCCCGACATAGAACATGCCCATTTCCCGGATTGTAAGTGGCTCCTGGGTGTAGGCGCCGCCCACGGCAGTCAGGCAGGCCAGTGCCGCCAACAAGGTTCGCGGCGCCCTCGAGACCGAAGTTTTCTGTATGCGCATGTGCAATCCTCGCATGGTTGCGCCTGACTCCTCGGTCATTCTAGGCGACCCGTCCCGCTCGGGTCCGTGAAGAAATGTCGCCCGCGGCCCGCGCCGTGTCAGATCACTTCGTTCAGCCGCCCGGTGGTGACGTCGTATACGAATCCGCGGATCCGGTCCTTGACCGGAACGAACGGGCACGCCTGAATTCTGCGCACGGACTGGCGCACATCCTCTTCCTCGTCCGGGAACGCTTCCAGCGCGAACGACGGGCGCAGGCCGGTGTCGGCCTCGATCTGCGCCTTCACCGCATCGTCGGTGAAGGTCACCATGCCGCAGTCGGTGTGGTGTATGAGGATGATTTCCCGGGTCCCCAGCAGTCTCTGCGAAATGGTCAACGAGCGCAGCACGTCATCGGTGACCACGCCGCCGGCATTGCGGATCACGTGGGCGTCGCCCTCTTCGAGTCCGAGCAGGCCTCCGGTTTCGATGCGAGCATCCATGCAGGCGACGACAGCCGTCTGTTTAGAGGGTGGAATCGGCGCGTCTCCCTTGTCGAATCGTTCGACGTATCGGGCATTGTTGGCGAGAAAGTTGTCGGTTGCAGACATGGTTAACCCCTGGCGCATTGCAGATGTCTCGCCAGACTAAACCCGCGGCCGCCCCGGCGCAAAATATCGATTCGTTCGCTTGTAATGACGCCTCGAAATATGGCGCATATCCCGTGTTTCAGGGCCGGCGCGCTGTCAGACAACAATTCGGACTCCGGCGCGCTGCCTGAGCCATCGTTAACCGCTTGTAATGTGAAGATTCATTTAGATGCATTCGATTCTGCCAATCGACTCTCTTAACCGGTGCGATAATTCGATAACTGGGCGATTCACGCCGGCAGGCTGTCTCCTGATGCATCGCAGTTCAATCCAGGTTTTCCTCGCGGCCATATGCCTGGCAGCCCTGAATTCGCCCGCGATGGCGCAGTCCGG
>VYEH01000054.1:17801-30358 GCA_009843005.1 Pseudomonadota bacterium
ATCGTTCGCACGAATTCGGCGCCCGTCATCGACGGTGTCCTGGATGAAGAGATCTGGAGTCGGGCCGTTCCGATCGACGACTTTCACCAGATCGATCCCAACGAATACGAGGAACCCACGGAAACGATGCTCGTATACGCGCTATACGACGATACGCATCTGTACATCGGGGCGCGCCTCCTGGACAGCCAGCCCGGTGATATCACTGCCCAGATTCTCCGACAGGGATCCAGTGTCGACGATGACGATTACTTCGGCGTGATCCTCGACCCGTTTCTCGACCGGCGTAACGGCTACCTGTTTCAGTTGAACCCCAACGGCGTGCGTGCCGAGGCAATTTACCGCAACACCACCCAGACGAATTTCGACTGGGTAGGCATCTGGCGTGCGCAAGCCAGGATTCACGACGAAGGGTGGACCGCGGAGATGGCCATCCCGTTCAAGACCCTGTCCTTCGACCCGAACAGCGACAGCTGGGGAATCAATTTCACCCGCGGGATCGCCCGCCGGAACGAAACGGTCGGCTGGATGTCCCGGACCCGCCAGCAGAACCCGAGCATTGCCGGCACGCTCGTGGGCCTTCAGGGTCTGGAACAGGGAATCGGCCTGGACATTGTTCCCTCGCTGAGCTCCCGCGAGTCCAGATTCTTCTTTCCGTCCGGTTCCGAATCCGCGACGGAGCCTTCCGTGGACGTGTTCTACAAGTTCACGCCGGCGTTAACGGGCGTTCTGACGCTGAACACGGATTTTTCCGCAACCGAGGTGGACGACCGCCAGGTCACCCTCACCCGGTTCAGCCTGTTGTTTCCGGAAAAGCGCGACTTCTTCCTTCAGGACGCGGACATTTTCGAGTTCGCGCGCCTCTCCGGTCGGAGTGGCGGCGGTGGTCCCGGCGGCCCGGGATCACAGAACGGCCGTCCGTTCTTCTCGCGCACCATCGGCCTGAGCGAGTCGCGACAGCCGGTGGATATCGAGGCAGGGGCGAAGGTGACAGGCAGGATCGGCCGCTGGAACCTCGGTGTCATCGACATCCGCCAGGCGGCCTTCGAAGACGTTGATGCAACGAACCTGTTCGTGGGCCGGGCCGTCGTCAATGTCCTGGACGAGTCGAACCTCGGTGTCATCGTGACGGACGGAGACCCGCATACCAATCTGGACAACACCGTGGTGGGCGCGGACTTTCGCTACCTCAATACGCGCCTGCCGGGTAGGCGTACAGCCGAAGGCGATGCCTGGTTCCAGAAATCCTCGACCCCCGGCCTGGACGGCGACGACACGGCGTTCGGCGCCGGGTTCCGCATTCGGAGTATCGACAAGTGGAACGGCAACCTGAGCTATGTTCAATTGGGCGAGCATTTCAATCCCGCCCTTGGTTTCGCCAACCGCGTCGGCATACGCCAGTTCTCGGGGAGCATCGGGTACTCTCATCGACCCCGGGGCACGTTTTACCGCGCATTGTTCGGCGGGCCGCAGATCGAGCGCAGCGAACGGCTCTCTGACGGGAGTCTGCAGAGCGAGTCCGTCGGTTTACGTGCAGGCTTTTTCTCCCACGCCGGTGATCGCGTGTTCTCCGGTTGTTCCCGGGACACGGAAGGCCTGATCCGCCCGTTCAACATCCGTCGCGCCCGCAACCCCGTGGACAATGTCGTGATTCCGTTGGGCGTTTATACCTTCGATGGGTGCAGTATCGATATCGGGACCGCCGACCAGCGCAAGGTTGCCGTGGGATTCGCCTACCAGTCGGGGGACTTTTATGACGGCCGGAAAGTCTCCATGCAGCCGAGGATCGTATGGCGGCCATCCGCGCACTTTGCGCTTGACGTACGGTATCAGATTAATGACATCGATCTGCCGTACGGCGCGTTTGTCTCCCGACTGACCCGGATACGCACCGATGTCGTGTTCTCTTCGACGCTTTCCTGGGTCAATCTGGTCCAATGGGACAATGACAGTTATGAATTCGGGATCAACTCGCGTCTGCACTGGATCCCGCAGGCGGGGAGGGAAGTCTACCTGGTGCTGAATCACAATCTCGCGGATCATGACGAGGACGGTACGTATCATTCGATGAACGCGGATCTGACGGCGAAGTTGAATTACACGATTCGATTTTGAGGTTCGCGGGCCGCGAGGTCGTGTGCGAATAGCCCTTGCCCGCTCTATTTCGCGTGCTGTTCAAGCGTCGGGAGGTATAGGCCGCGAGGTCGTGCGCGGACTGCGCTTGCCGGCTAAACTTCGCCCGCCATCCCTGGCGGGCTCGGATCGGCGCTCGGCGCTCCTGGCCATCCATGGCGACCTCGCTGCGTCGGTGGTTGTGTGGAGGGCTGCGGTTGCGGTTGGGTTACTGCTGCGGGAGGGTTACGGGGACTTCGTATTCGTCTTCGTTGTAGCCGGCGGTGATGTAGAGCCAGGCGGCTTCCATGGAGCATTCGGCCTGCAGGATGGGGCGGTCGGCGACCTTGGCCCAGGAGTGCTGGATGACCATGGGTTCGGACAGGTACCCGGGGTCCGTGATGGTGAACTCGCCCTTGAGCGCCATTCCGTTTTCTTCGAGCCAGTAGCGTTCTACCAGGTGCTTTTGGTAGCTGGAATGGAGGCCGATCTGGATTCCCCAGCGGTCGTCGATGAAGTCTGTGGTTTCGATGACCAGTGTGTCGTCTTCGAATCGGCCGGTGGAGTAACCCCAGGCGCTGGGCTCGGCTTGCGGGGCAGTGTCCGCGTTCATGTGGACCACGCGGGGCTGGGGCCAGAGGTCGCGGTCGATGATGATGGTGTCGTCGTCTTCCCAGCGGAAGTTGTAGGCCATGGGCATCATCATCATTCGGGGTGGCCCGGGGTAGATGCACTCGTTCAGGGGCATGTCCGCCGGGGGTTCGCGGTAGGGGCTGACGGTGCGGGTCCAGAAGCCTGACGGGAAAGTCTCCGCCGGTGGCACTTCTGCGTCTACAATCGATCCGGACGGCGGTTCCGCGCCCGTCTCCTCCAGGTACGCTTCCAGCTGTCGACGGTCAGCGAACATGCGCGGGCCGTCCACGGACTGGGCCCAGTCGAGACCCATGTAGGGACGGTCGGGATCGCGGTCGTGGGCGCCGTGCAGGATGATCGGGTCGCCGGGCCTGAAGGTGTCGGCGGACCAGCCCAGGCGGGCCAGGGAGGGCGGATTCATGCTCTCCACGGTGTATTGAACCACTTCGCCGTTCTCGTCGGGCACGTCGACGATCAGGTACACGTGGGGCACCTTCCAGAGATACTCGGCAACGACGCCCGCCTTGGTCTGGGGATTGTTGCGGTCTAGACTGGCGTGGGAGTGATGCGCTGCCGCTCCGGCGGCAACGGCCAGTCCGGCGATTCCGGCGGCGCAGGAAATTGATCTCACCCGGTTCATCGGCGCTTGCTCTCACTGTGTCGTTTCAGTTGATTCTAAGTCAGGTTGGCAATGGCTCGCGCCATGCGGGTATGGAAAGTGTCATTGGCTTCACACTTCTATGCAGATAAATGCAGGTCAAATGGGCAAACTACACTCAGCGAAGATGTGTGGACGAGCCAGAAGGTCAAGTGTCATGAAGTACATCAAGGCGGTTTTGTTCAGTCTGGGCATGCTGGTACCGCTGCTCGGCGGCGCCCATCACAGCGTTCCGGCGGAGTACGGCGACTCCGGTACGCCGACCCACTATATCGAGGGCACCATCAGCCGGGTCCTGTGGAACAATCCGCACATCTTCATCAATATCGTGTCCTCCGGCGGAGAGGTCGAGGCCGGCGAAAACTGGCGGCTCACCACTCATCCCATCAACGTGATGGAAGGGACCTACGGCTTCCGCAGCGATGAGTTCCAGGAGGGTGACCAGGTCAAGCTCTACGGGTGGTTCCACCTGCGCGGCCAGCCGCTGTTCCAGATCCGGGCGATTTCGGTCAACGATGGGCCGATGCAGTCCACGCTGCGGTTCTCCGATCTTCGGGATATCGTCAAGGGAACGCTGGCGGAGCAGCAGATCATCCCCACGAGGAACATCAACGGTACCAGTCCCGCCCGGGCCGGCGCCGAGACGGTACGGGCGCTGGGCGAGATGGGCTACCTGGACGAGCAGGGCAACGTCAATCTGCCGGACGAAATCCTGTATCCGGATTACTCGCTCTAGGCGCTCCGGAATCGGTCGTTTACGGGTGCGGCTGCCCCGCTATTGGCGGGGCATCGGGATTCGTTCCGGCGATGTCGCTGAACCACGCATGAAACGGTGCATTCGTCCGATGGATAGTTGTCTATTCAGGCGATTCTTTATACGATGCAGTTGAACAAGAACACGCTGCGCACAACAGTTACAGGTGGCTCTCCATGACTGACGAAAAAACGCTTGTTTCAGGAATTGACGTACCTGCCCCTGAGTCCGGCACGGACGGCGGGGGCGTGCTCGGGGCGATCGGCAGGGTCGGCGCGTCGAGGCGGCAGTTCATCAAGGGAGTGATCTCCTCCGGGGCCGCCGTGAGCTCCGCCGGGTATGTTTTTGGCGGCATGGCGGGCTGCTCGACCGAGCAGGCGCCGACCGTCGGTGGCGTAGAGCGGCTTATCAGCCTGAACGTCAACGGCGAGACCCGCCGGGTGGACGTACTGCCCTACGAAACACTGGCCATGACCCTGAGATACAAGTTGGGGTTGACGGGCACCAAGCTTGGCTGCGATCGCGCAGAATGCGGCGCTTGCACGGTGCTTCTGGACGGTGTTTCAACGTACTCGTGCTCGACACTGACGCATACCGTGCGAAACCGCGCCATTCGTACCGTTGAAGGTCTCGAAGGGCCCAACGGCGAGCTGCACCCGGTGCAGCAGGCGATGATCGACGAATTGGGACCGCAATGCGGCTTCTGTACGCCGGGCCAGGTGATGGCGGCGGTCGCGTTGCTTGAATCGAAACCCAATCCCACCCGCGACGAGGCTCGATTCGCCATGTCCGGCAACCTTTGCCGCTGCGGGGCCTACGATCACTACCTCAACTCCGTGATGCGCGCGGCGCAGAGTGCTTGAAATGGCTTACACATTAATCGGAAAGGACTTCACCCCGCCTGACGTGCGGGCCAAGGTCACGGGCGGCGCCAAGTATGCCGAAGACTTCCGCGCCGAGGGCATGGCGTTCTGCAAACTTCTACTGAGCCCGGCGCCGCATGCGCGAATCGCCAACGTGGATGTCTCCGCGGCGCTTGAGATGGAGGGCGTTCTCGGCGTTCTCCAGGCCTCGGAACTGCGTGCGCCTCCGCCGCCGTTGGAACCCGCCCTCACGGACGAGCCGCTGTTCGTCGGCCAGCCCATACTGGCGGTGGCCGCGGAGAACGAAACCATTGCGTCGGACGCGCTGGACGCGATCACCTACGACCTTGAACCATTACCGTTCACCGTCAGTCCGCTGGAGGCGCTCTATCCGGGCGGCGCCGGCGCACGGTCTGATGGCAATGCCGCCGTGGTCAACTACGGCAATACCGCGGTCGAGACCCGGCACTGGACCGCACAGGACTTCGCCGAGGCAGGCGACGGCCAGCTACCCACCGGGGAGCCCAACATGGAGTGGTCCTACGGTGACGTCGAGCAGGCGTTGGCCGACGCGGCGCTGGTGCTGGACGAGAGCTTCGTCACGGCGGGCCTTGCCCATCACAGCATGGAGCCGCGCACCACCATGTCCTGGTGGGAGAACGGCAAGTGCCATATCCACGGCTCGGTCCAGAGCCAGAGCTTCTCCATGCCGATCCTGTCGGGCATGCTGGGCCTCCCGCAGGAGGATGTCGTATTGGTGTCCGAATTCTGCGGCGGCGGATTCGGTTCCAAGGCGGTGCCCTTCCCCAGCATGGTGATTCCGGCCAATCTCTCCCGCAAGATCGGCCGGCCGGTCATGATGCGCCTGACCCGCCACGAGGAGTACTATCTGGGATTGGCTCGCACAGGCTTCCAGGGCCGGATCCGGATGGGATTCGGCGCGGACGGCCGGGTGACCGCGGCCGACCTGTTTCTCATCCAGGAAAACGGCCCCCACGCCGGATTCCCAAATCTGACCGGCGCCGCGATGGGCGTTTCGGCCATGTACCAGCCGGAGTCCATGCGCTTCCGTGGTGTGGGGGTGTTCACCAATACGCCGCCGCGCATGGCGCAGCGTGGACCGGGCTACAACGAGATGTCCGCCGCCATCGAGCCGCTGATCGACAAGGCGGCGCGCGAACTGGGTCTCGACCCGCTTGCGATTCGCATGACCAATGCGCCGGGCGAGGGCGCCGTGCTGGGTCCGCAGCGCATCCCGCTGACCAGCGCGTTCATGCCCGAGGCGCTGACCATGGCCACGGAGCAGTTCAACTGGGAGGAGCGCAAGGGGCTGAGCGGCCAGCAGAATGGCTCGAAGGTGACGGGCGTGGGCATCGGGCAGGCGTACCATCCGGCCGGCAACAACGGCTTCGACGGACTGGTGCGGCTGACGCCGGAAGGCAAGCTCCACATCCACACGGGCGTGGGTAACCTCGGCACCTACTCCCACAGCGCCACCTCCCGCGTGGCCGCGGAAATCCTGAAGTGCGACTGGGCCGACTGCGTCATCGAGCGGGGCGACAGCCGCCGGCACCTGCCCCACAACAACGGGCAGTTCGGCAGCAACACCTCGTTCACCATGAGCCGTACCAACTACGTGGCGGCCATGGATGCAGTGGCCAAGCTGAAGGAGATTGCCGCCATGGATCTCGGCGGGTCGCCGGAGGATTACGACATCGGCGGTCATCGGGTCTTCGCGAAGGATGATGAGTCGAAGTCCTTGAGCTATGCGGATGCAGCCCGAAGGGCGATCGAACTGGGCGGCAAGTACTCCGGTGAGGTGGCGCCCGAGGACATCAATCCCACTACGCAGATGGCCGTTGCGGGGCTTGCCGGCACCGGTTTGATCGGTGTGGCCAGGGACAACATCGAGCTGAATGGACAACCCGCGGCGCATGTCGCCGGCTGCGCGATGGTCGAACTGGACACCGAGACCGGCCAGGTGGAGATCGTCGATTACGCCGCGGCGGTGGATTGCGGCACGGTCGTCCATCCCATGAGCCTCGCCACCCAGACCAAGGGCGGAGCGGTGATGGGCTTCGGCATGGCCCTGTACGAGAAGCATGTTTACGACTCGCAGAACGGGCTGCCGGGCAACATCGGGTTCTACCAGGCGAAGCCGCCTACCTACCTCGATGTGCCCCTCGAGATGCAGACGGGCGCGGTGGATATCGCCGATCCGCAGAATCCGGTGGGCATCAAGGGTGTGGGCGAACCGGTCATGGGCGCCGGATTGGCGGCGGTGCTGAACGCCATCGCGGATGCCATGGGCGGGCATGTCTTCAACCGCACCCCCGTGACCCCCGACATGATCGTCAACGCGCTGGCCGGCCAGGAGCAATCCCACGGCCCGCTGGATGTCAATACAGCCTAAAGGAGCAGAGCCATGTCCAAAGACATGATGCGCGCATTTGAACTCTATCAACCCGACAGCGTGGAGAACGCCGTAGAGCTGCTGGGCCGATTCGGCCCCGATGGCTGGGCCATGGCGGGAGGCAACGATACCCTCGACTGGTTCAAGGATCGGGTGAAATACGCGGGCTCCGTGGTCGATCTGTCGGGCGTGGAGGCCCTGCAGGGGATTCGGGAGACGGCCGACGGCGTGGAAATCGGCGCCATGACGACGCTGACCGAGATCGAGACCAGTGCGCTGATACAGGAGCGGTTCAGCGTTCTTGCCGATTCGGCGCGCCGGGTCGCGAGCCCGCAGATCCGCAACACCGGCACCATCGGCGGCAATGTCTGTCAGGACACCCGCTGCTGGTACTACCGTTACGGCGTGGACTGTTACCGCGCCGGGGGCAACAGCTGTTACGCGGATACGCCGCAAGGCCAGAACCGGGAGCATTGCCTTTGGGGCGCCGACCGCTGCATCGCGGTGACGCCTTCGGACACGGCGCCGGCGCTGGTGGTGCTCGACGCCCGGATGGTGATCGTGAACGGCGATGGCGAACGCGAGGTGCCGGCCGAGGAATTCTTCATCGGCCCGGACATCGACATCGAGCGGATGACGGTGCTTGAGCCGGGCGATCTGTTGACGGCGATCCGGATTCCCAACGACTGGGCCGGCGCGCAGTTCTACTTCGAGAAGGTGGCAGACCGCAATACCTGGGATTTCCCGCTGGTGAACATCGCGTCGGCGATGTTCGTGGAGGGCGGCACGGTATCACGCATCCGCATGGCGGCCGGCGCAGTGCAGTGCGTGCCGCGGCGGCTCTCGGTAGTGGAGGATATCGTGACCGGCAGTGCGCCGGACGAAGACACCGCGGCCCTGGCGGGCCAGGCAGCCGTGCGCGGTGCGACGCCCTTCAACTACAACCACTTCAAGATTCCGCTGCTGGAAAACCTGGTCAAGCGCGCCATACGCGATTCGTGACAGTCCTGAACGGCCCGCGGCGGTTGCCGCCAATGGCCTCCGCCGACATGCACAGGCAGCGGCCCTCGCGAGCGCGCGCCGCGATGCCGGGCGCTCGCTTCTGAACGGCCGGTCCGGTGGAACTGTTTCGAGTCAGCCGTGATGTCTGGGGCCAGGAGGTCCTGCAGGGCATGTCCTGGGACCTGATTCCCTTCTTCTTCGGCGCCGGAGCGGTCCTCATTCTCTGCCACCTGGTTTATCGCTGGTTGCTGGCCCCGAAGGGCCAACCCAAGTAGGCCATGCCCGGAAACGGAGCGGATACGCCGGACGGCGCTCGGAGGCTGGTACGTCACGCACTGGCCGATCGCCTGCTGCACTGGGGGATGGCGATCTCGACGCTGATCCTGCTGGGAACCGCGTTCCTGCCCATCCTGGGAATCGAATTTGCGTGGGTGACGATCCACTGGGTCAGCGGCATCGTGCTGACCGTGCTGGTGATCGTGCACACGGTACGCGCGTCCTTCTGGCAGGACCTTCGGTCCATGTGGGTCGATAGGGCGGACCTGCGCAACACCCTGCAACTGGCGCGCTGGAACCTGCGGATGAGTGCCCGGCCGCCCGGTCTGCCGGGCAAGTACTCCCTGGCGCAGAAGCTGATCCACCACGTATTCACGGTGGTGGGCCTGGCCGCCATCGTGACCGGCGGGCTGATGATGGTGAAGATCGATACCCCTTGGTGGGATCGAAATCCCTACTGGCTCGGGGAGGACGTCTTCGGTGTGATCTACGTGATCCACGATCTTGCCGCGCTGGCATTGATCACGCTGGTGATGGTCCACATCTACTTCGCGCTGAGGCCGGAAAAACTGCACTTCACCCGCTCGATGTTTCTCGGCTGGATCACCCGGCGCGAGTACAATGAGCACCACGACAGCGCTCGCTGGGCCGTGGATGCCGAGTAACGCGCGGAGTCCGCAAACAGCTACCGGAGGGCGCAGCTTGAATCTCGACGAACGCATCGACGCCATTGAAGCAGGCTACGAGTTCATGCTCGCCTATGCGGCCCAGGGCCGGCTCACCGACAGCGACGCCAGCGGTTCCGGCGTCGGATTCCAGTTGAGGGAGTTCCTGGGCAAGATGGAGTCCGCGCTGGATGGACTGGGTGAGGAGGTTGCCGCGGCCGCTCGACAACACGGCACTGACGGTAGGGGCATTGAGGATTTTCTCGATGCCGTGGCGGAGGACGCCCGCAAGACCCTGGGCCTGATCCGGCTGGTCAATTCGCGGCCCGGCATCAGCTCCATGCTCATCGACAACGTCAACGGGTCCATTCACCTGCGGGCCTTGCTGACGGACCTGTTTGTGGTTTCCGAAGCCTTCAAGGGCGATCCGGAAACTTAGCTTCCTGTCCCGGGGCGGTTCTGCGGCCACCGATACGGCGTTACAAGGCCGATACAGCACTGGCAGCCTTCGACGCAAGTCCATCTGCGACGGCCTTACCCTTGCTTTGCCCACCACTGCGGAGCGCTGGCGCGTTCGCGCGGCAGGAAAGTCCTGTCGATCAGCAGCAAGAGTATTCTCAACCGGGTTCCAGCGAGACGGCGCCACCGGCGGTTGTACCATTTGCTGAAGTCGCGATTGTACGGGCAGACCCGTACGCAAATGGAGCAATCCGAGTTCTGACCCACCCAGAACCTAAAGCACTTCTCGGCGTTCGTGGTCCACTTGAGCACGCCCTTCAGGTGTCAATCGGCGTTGAAAACTGACCCACTCCAAGAAATGGGGAGTATTACTTCGGCAGTGACATCGGGCGAGCGTTGCGGGGCGATGAGCCGGTGAAGGCGCAGCCGCTTGAGCGTGCCGAGCACGGCGGCGACATGCCCGTGGGGGCGGGCGCGCTCGATATCGAAGGCCTCCTCGAGCCGCGCCACCGCGGCGCCGCCCTTGAGCAGCACGCGCAAGCCCTCGATCAGGGCGGGGGGCCATTTGGAGAGATTGGCCAGGGTGCGTTTCTTGACTTTGCCGTTGAGTCGGTAGGACTCGCGCAGCAGCACGGCGGGCGGGGAGTTGCGGTTGGGCACGGACTCGATATACATGGCTACTGATGTCAGCCATGTATATCCATAATTTCAATGAATATATGCGAATATGAGCGATTATTACATGGCTACATATTCCCGCTCAGAAAGCCACACAACCCCCCGCCCAATCAAACGCTTGGCCACAAAATCAATGGGAAATCAGGGGGAACTTCCGACTAGCGAGCGGCAGCATCGCAAAAAAAACGAGTAGTATTTTTTTTGTTTTCCCCCAGGGTAGGTCGCTTCTCGACCGCAACTCTAGTTGTTGTCCATCCTGACTCCGCCATTGTACAAGCGCTTGGCTATTCGCGCGCTAAGATCCTGCGCTTCTTGAATTACGCCTGCTTCATCCATCGTTAACACTTGGCGATCTTTCATGATTACTGATCCAGCCACGATCATATGCTTTACGTTCGTTGCCAACGCCGAATAGACAAGAGCCGCATAGTAGTCAAAAATTGGTGTCATATTTGGCGCAGTCGTGTCGACAACAATAATGTCTGCCTGCTTGCCGACCTCCAACGAGCCGATACTGTCTTCCATCCCCAGCGCGCGTGCTCCGCCTATGGTCGCCATGGCAACTATGTCGCGTACCGGCATCGCTTCCCGGTCCGCCAAATTCAGTTTATGAATTTTCCCAACCTGCGGCAGTTCGTCGAGCACACTGAGCCCGTTTCCGGACATCGGTCCATCCGTGCATAGACCGACATTGATTCCTCTTGCCAGCATCGCCGGCACCGGAGCCACGCCTTTTGCTGACTTGGTATTCGCCGACACACAATGTCCTACGCCCACGTCGTATTTTTTGAGTAAAGCGATATCCGCGTCGTCTACGAGAATCGCGTGAGCTATCAATAGGCGCGAAGACAACAAGCCGGTGGTCTCGAGGTACGCGACCGAACTGCGTGCACCACGTGCTGCAATTTCTTCAGATTCTATTACCGACTCGGCTACGTGACTCGTAACCCTGGTGTCATACTTTTCTGATAGCGCAGCAATCTCCCGTAGAGTTTCAGTGGAATTCGTGTAAGGACCATGCGGCGCAAAGGCCGGGAAAATCCTTGGATGGTCCTTGTATTGATGTATTAAGTCTATCGTTCGCTGAATTGCGTCGGATGGCTTATCAGCATCCGGCGTCTTGAAGGTCATAATGGTTTCGCCAACCACTCCACGCAGACCTGCCTTGTCGAGCACCTCAGCGACTACGCCCTCGAAGTAATACATGTCGACCAATGTCGTCGTACCGCCCTTGATGCTTTCGAGTACCCCCAGGCGCGTCCCGATTCGCACCATCTCCAGATCCGCGAACTGCGCTTCGAGCGGAAAGAGGTACCGGTGAAGTCGATCGGCAATGTCCTCGCCAAGCGTCCGAAATACGGACATCGCCAGGTGCGTACGCGTATTAACGAAGCCTGGCATGACGATGTCGCCGGACACGTCCAATACGTTCGTCGCCTCATAGCGTTCCAGAATGTCGCGCTGCCCGATGTCGACAATCAATCCATCGCTTATGACCACTGCGCCGTTTTCAATAACCCGATACGCCTCATCCATGGTTACAACGGTCGCGTGATCCAGAATCAGATCCGCTTCCTGCCTGCCAGCGTCACTCTGCCCGTAAACCTGTCCGAAAGAGAGGCAAAGCAGGAGACCTGAAACGGTGAACTGTAGTTTTCGCATGGTTACGGACCCACAGGATATTGCCGACACGTTGCGATTCTAACTCAATTGCCGGTACGTCAAGAAGGGCGCAGCTTGAATCTGGACGAACGCATCGACGCCATCGAGGCAGGCTACGAGTTCATGCTTGCCTATGCGGCCCAGGGGCGTCTGACCGACAGCGATGCCAGCGGCTCGGGCGTGGGGTTTCAGCTCAGGGAATTCCTCGGCAAGATGGAGTCCGCGCTGGACGGACTGGGCGAGGAGGTGGTCGCGGCCGCTCGACAACACGGCGCTCTCGACTACGGCGTGGAGGATTTCCTGGAGGCCGTGGCGGAGGATGCCCGCAAGACCCTGGGCCTGGTCCGGCTGGTCAATTCGCGGCCCGGCATCAGCTCCATGC
>VYEH01000077.1 GCA_009843005.1 Pseudomonadota bacterium
GTGCCACCGTCCCTTTCAGAGATAACGTCCAGTCCTTATCCGGGGATTAGGGGTCGTTGACGGCTCCGGCGGCAATCTCCTAAGCTGCGGGCATGTTCCGTTCAAGCTTTCCCGCCCGGAATGCGGCGATTCGCTGCACCGTGTTGCTCGGCGCGGCGCTGCTTGGAGCCTGTGCGGCCACCGGTCCGGTATCGGATCCCCGCATGGACCTGGATTCCCACCTGCTGCTGGCGGAGATTGCCAGGGAGCGTGAGCAATTCGGCGAGGCGGTGGCGCACTACCTCGAAGCTGCGCTGATATCGGACAATCCGCAACTGGCCGAACTGACAGCGGAACTCGCCCAGCAGACCGACCTGCCCGACATCGGACTGCGGGCGGCGCAGCGCTGGCTGGAACTGAGCGCCGAAGCAAACCTTGCCCACCTGTACATGGGTATCTTCAGGGTGCGGTTGGGCCGGCTGGATCAGGCGCACGCGGATTTTGGCGCCTTCGTCGCCGGGGCCGAGAGCGCAGCGGCTGCCGTGGCGCGCAGCATCGAAGCGCTGGCCGGGGAGTCGGACACGGAAGGGGCCATCTCCGTAGTGCGCGGGCTGGTGGACGCCAATCCCGATGTCGCCGAAGGGCACTACGGGCTGGCCAGGCTGGCCCTTCGCAGCGGCGACTATGATGCGGTGCTGGCGCACTCGGAGCTGGCGATGGAGTTAAGCCCCGACTGGGTGGAGGCGCGAATGCTGTATGCGCGTTCTCTGTTGCTGACCGGGAGCGGCGAGAACGGCCTGGCGCTGGCCAGGCAACTGGCCGCCGACGAACCGAGGCTTGAAGTACGTTTGCAGTTCGCGGAACTGCTGTTGTCCAGCGGTGCGACCGAAGAGGCCAGGGAGCTGCTGGACCAGATCATGGCCGAGAGTCCCGGACTGACGGAGGCCGCCAGGGCGCTGGCGTTTCAGACGTTGTCCGACGGAGATCTGGAGGAGTCGCGGGAGCGCTTTAACGAGATTCGCACGGATCCGCGCTTTCGCGACGAGTCTTTCTACTACCTGGGCCGAATCGCCGAGATGCAGGACGAGCATCTGCAGGCCATGCGGCACTATTCCAGGGTCGTCGACGGCGCCAACGCCGTGGATGCACAGCTTCGGGTCGCGCAACTGCTCTACGTGGATCTTGAGGATCCGGACGGCGCCTTGAGGCACTTGCGCGAATTCGGAAACGCCAACCCGCAGTACGTCACCGACATGCTGCTGGGTCAGGGCGAGATACTCGTGCGTCTCGGGCGGGAGAGTGAAGCGGTCCAGCTCCTGGCGGAGGAACTTCAACAAAGTCCCGATGAAGAGCGGCTCCACGACGCCAACGTGCAACTGCACCTGATCCTCGCCCAGGACGCCGTGGAGGAGGAACGCTACGGCGAGGCCGATCGCGTGTTGAACCGGGCGCTGAACAGTTATCCAGGCAATCCCTCGGTGAGATATGCCAGGGCGCTGCTGTTCCAGGAGCGCGGGCGGTTGCGAAGGTCGGCGACCGCGCTGGAACAGTTGGTCGAGGACTATCCGGAGGATGCGGGTTTTCTCAATGCGCTGGGGTACCTGCTGACCGATGAACTGGGCCGCCATGACGAAGCGCTGCCGTTACTGCGCAGGGCGCTGGCGGCGGAGCCCGACAATCCCGCCATCATCGACAGCATGGGCTGGGTGCTGTTCCATCTCGGCGAGCTCGAGTCCGCGCTGGATTACCTGGAACGCGCATTCGCGCTGTTTCCGGACCCGGAAGTTGCCGCGCATATCGTCGACACCCACTGGGCTCTGGGGAATCGCGAGCAGGCAATGCAACTGCTGAACGAGTCGTTGGAGGACCACGCAGACAGCGAGCACCTCCTGGAGGTGCAGCAGCGGCTGGCGCAATGAGGCGCGGCGGCCCGTGGTCGGCGGCCGCGAAAGCCGACAGGCGGCGGCGCGCCGAGGGGCGTTCCGGCCTGCCGGCCGCGCGGGCAGCGGCGCTGGCCGGATTCGTCTGTGTGTTGGCGGGCGGTTGCGAGACCTTGCCTGTGATAGAGGACGGCCTCAGTTACGAGGAGCGGCGATCGCGCCTGCGGGAGACGCCGAGTTGGCGCATGAACGGGCGCATCGCCGTGAACACCGGATCGGAGGCCTTTCAGGGGCGATTCCGGTGGAGCCAGACCGAAGACGGCGTCGATCTCGCCATCAACAGCGCGCTGGGCATGAACGTGCTTCGGGTCAGCGGTCCCCCGGAGCAGCTGACGGTTACGGCGGGCGGCGATACCTGGGAACTGGCGGATCCGGAGCCGGAACTGTCGGCCATGTTGGGTTGGTGGCTCCCGGTACGGAGTCTGGATGACTGGCTGTTGGGCTATGCGGATCCGGAATACGAGGCGGATCAGCAACTCGATCCCACCCGAACCGAGCTCAGGACACTGGACCAGCGCCTGTGGCGCCTCACCTACCAGAGCTATCGGCTGCACGAGGGATTGCTGCTGCCAAGGCGCATCGATCTTGCGCACGGTACGCTGGAATTACGGGTCTTCGTGGACGGTTGGCAGCCTTCGTCTTGAACTCTCCCGCCGCGCGGCATCACAATACGAGGCGTGGGGTGTAGCCAAGCGGTAAGGCAACGGGTTTTGATCCCGTGATTCGCAGGTTCGAATCCTGCCACCCCAGCCAGATTTTGCAGGGACTTCAGCCGCGGACTGCCAGGAGGTTGGTTTGGATCCGGCATCAGTGACCGTACTGTCGGGCAATGCGCATCCGGCGCTTGCCCAGGAAATTTGCCACCATCTGCACGTGCCCCTGGGCCGCATGAACGTCGGCCGCTTCAGCGACGGCGAAGTCATGGTGGAGATCATGGAGAACATTCGCGGTCGCGAAGTCTACCTGGTGCAGTCCACCTGTCCGCCGGTGAACGAGAACCTGGTGGAGTTGCTGGTCATGACCGACGCGGCCAAGCGCGCCTCGGCCGCCAGGGTGACCGCGCTCATTCCGTACTTCGGTTACGCCCGTCAGGATCGCAGGCCGCGCGCCAACCGGGTGCCCATATCCGCCAAGTTGATGGCACAGCTCATCAGCGCAGCCGGCGCGGACCGGGTCCTGACGGTGGACCTGCACGCCGACCAGATCCAGGGCTTCTTCGACATCCCGGTGGACAATCTCTATGCGTCCCCGGTTCTGCTCGGCGACGCCTGGAAACAGAAGTACGACGACATCGTGGTGGTTTCGCCGGACGTGGGCGGCGTGGTCCGTGCCCGCGCCCTGGCCAAGCGCCTGGACGACGCCGATCTCGCCATCATCGACAAGCGGCGCCCGCAGGCCAACATGGCCGAGGTGATGAACGTGATCGGCGAGGTGCAAGGCAAGGTCTGCATTCTCATCGACGACATGGTGGATACCGCCGGGACGCTGTGCATCGCGGCGCAGACCCTCAAGGAGCGGGGCGCGGTGCGCGTGGTGGCCTACATCACCCACCCGGTGCTGTCGGGACCGGCGGTGGAGCGCATCTCCGCGTCGGTGCTGGATGAGCTGGTGGTGACCGACACCATTCCGTTGAGCGAGGCCGCCCGGTCCTGCGGCAGGATACGCCAGCTCAGCGTCGGCGAACTGCTCGCCGAAACCATGCGCCGAATCAGCGACGACGAATCGGTCAGCGACCTGTACCTGGACTAGCCTTCACTGGTAATATCCTGCGCCCGCCGTTGGGAGAGCGAGATGAGCACCGGATTCGCGCTGGAGGTTGACGCCAGGCCCGACCTGGGCACGGGCAGCAGCCGGCGGTTGCGCAGGCAGGGCAAGGTGCCCGCCATCATCTACGGCGGCGGCCGCGAACCGCGGGCCGTGGTCCTCGACCATGCCAGGTTGCTCCGGGAAATGGAGCGGGAAGCCTTTCATACGAGTATCCTCACACTGACGCGGGGGGATGTTTCGCAACCCGTGGTGGTCAAGGATTTCCAGCGTCATCCTTCCAGGCGGCAGGTGCTGCACCTGGATTTTCTGCGGATTCGCGAGGACGAGAAGATCAGCCTCAACGTGCCGCTCCATTTCATTGGAGGGGACGTGGCCGTGGGCGTCAGGGAGCAGGGCGGCGAAGTCTCGGTCCAGCGCACCGAAGTGGAGGTAAGCTGCCTGCCGAAGGACTTGCCGGAGAACATCGAGGTCGACATTTCGGAACTGGAACTGAACCAGCGGCTGCACCTGACCGACATAGAGATCCCCGAGGGCGTGGAATTGCCGGCGCTGGTACAGGGCCTCGATCCTTCCATCGTCACCATAATCCCGCGGCGACGGGAGGAAGAGGACGAAGTGCCGGAACTCGAAGAGGACCTGGAACTGGAGATTCCGGTCGTCGAAGAGGAGGCGGAGGCTCCTGCGGAGGACGAATCCTCCGACTAGCGCGGCGTCGGCAAGGGCTCGGCGCGACCGTTCGCGCAGTCCCGGTGGCTGGATTCGGAGCAGGAGTCCGGCATGGACGATTCATTGGAACTTGTGGTCGGCCTCGGCAACCCGGGCCTTGAGCATCGCCGTGCGCGTCACAACGCCGGATTCTGGTTCGTGGACCTGCTGGCGCAGCGCTACGGCGGCGAGTTCAGGGCGCGGCGCCGGCTTTACGGCGACACTGCGGAAATCACGGTCAAGGGCCGCCGGATCCGGTTGCTCAAGCCGATGACCTACATGAACGACAGCGGCAGGGCAGTGGCCGCGGCAACCGCGTACTACAAGACGCCGACCGAACGGACGCTGGTGGTCTACGATGAACTGGACCTCGTACCCGGCCGCGCCAAGCTTCGTTTCAACGGAGGTCCCGGCGGCCACAATGGCGTGCGTAACGTCGCCGAGTGCGTCGGCAGGGACTTCTGGCGATTGCGCCTGGGCATCGGCCATCCCGGCCCGGGGCGCAAGGATCGCGTCATCGGCTACGTGCTGAGGCGTCCGCCGGCCGACGAGCACGGGGCCATACTCGACGCCGTACTCGCCGCGGCCGATGCGCTGGAAGTATTCCTGGAAAAAGGCGCGGAGCGGGCGAAGACCCAGCTGCACAGCCGGCGCCTCGAGGACACTGCTGCCGGGAACGCGGGCCCGGAAGGGGCCGGCTAGCAACCCGTGGGAATCAAGTGCGGTTTCGTCGGCCTGCCCAACGTGGGCAAGTCGACGCTGTTCAACGCGCTCACCGCCATGGAGGCGCCCGCGGAGAATTACCCGTTCTGTACCGTGGACCCGAACGTCGGCGTCGTCGGTGTGCCCGACCCCAACCTCGAACGAATCGCGGAGATTTCCGGAACCGCCCGCACGGTACCCGCGACGGTCGAATTCGTGGATGTCGCAGGACTCGTGCAGGGCGCGTCGCGAGGCGAGGGACTGGGCAACCGGTTTCTCGCCCATCTTCGCGAAGCCGATGCCATTGTCCACGTGGTCAGGTGCTTTGGCGGTACCGGCGTGGCCCACGTCTCGGGAAAGGTCGATCCGTCATCGGACATTGAGACCATCGACACGGAGTTGCTGCTGGCGGACCTTCAAACCCTGACGCGAGCGCTGGACAAAGCGGAGCGGCTTGCCAGGACCGCCGAGGCCGACGCGATCGCCTGGCTCGAGCTGCTCAGGCGCGTGGAAGGAGAAGTGGCGGCAGGTCGGGCCGCAAGGGATATCGCGGTGACGCCCGAGCAACGCGTCAAACTGGGCGTGCTTCAGCTCCTTACGGCCAAACCGGTCATGTACGCGGCCAACGTATCGGAGTCCGGTCTCGCCGAAGCGGCGGAGGCGGAGCCGGTAGTTGCGCGCGCGGCGTCCGAGTATGTTCCGGCCGTGGTCATCTGCGCGACATTCGAAGCCGCGCTGGCGGAACTGCCCGAGGAGGACCGGGGTCTGTTCCTGGAAGAAATGGGATTATCGGAATCCGGGTTGGACCGAATGATCAACGCGGCGTATGGCCTCTTGCGCCTGTTGACCTTCTACACGGTAAACGACAAGGAAGCCCACGCCTGGACGGTGCCCGAGGGCGCCACGGCCTACGAGGCGGCCGGGAGAATCCACACGGATTTTCAACGCGGGTTCATCCGCGCCGAAGTGGTTCCGGTGGAATCGTTTCTCGCCCTCGGCGGCGAGCAGGGCGCCAGGGAATCGGGGCAG
>VYEH01000133.1:0-1456 GCA_009843005.1 Pseudomonadota bacterium
CGAGGTTCACCCGTTCGAGCGGCGGGATGCAGTAGTGCTTGCGCGCGACGACGGGACCTTCGGTGTTGAAGAAGCGCATGGCGGGCAGTATGTCATCCGGACGCCCGTAACGCTCGGCGGATCCGAGCACTCCCGGGACCAGTTTCCTTCTTCGGTGACCGAGTGGTCGATTTGACTGACGGAAGAGCTCGCCTGTGGGAACGATCCGTGGAGAAAGAGGCGGAAATGGCCCGCGCGATGGTACGCTTGGCCGGTTCGGCCACCGTGCTGGGGGACTCGTCGAAATTCGGCAAGCTGACGCCCTTCGCCGTTGCCGGGTTCGACTCCATCGACTGCGTGGTCCGCGAAGAGGCGCCGGATGGGTAGCTGGCGGCGCTCATGGCCCGGGAACGGGTTGAGATCATCTGCTGAAACGGGATGATCGACGCGGCGCCGTTTCCTCCGGCTACGACGGACAGCCCGGTCGGGCGGCAGCAACCTTCGAGACCAGCCACCCAGATGCCCTCATTCATCGTCAAATACGTCCGGGTGGTGGACTACGTGTCCACGCGGTTCGGCCGTACCGCGATGTACCTGATCTTCCTCATGATCGGCACGTTGCTGCTGGATGCCGTCACCCGCAACGTGCTCAACATCCCGCTGTTCTGGTGCGTGGAGCTGGCCCAGTTCACGCTGGCGGCCTACTACATCATGGGTGGCGCCTACTCCATGCAACTGGAGACCCACGTCCGGATGGACCTGGTGTATGACCGCCTGTCCGCCAGGAACAAGGCGAGGATGGACAGCTTCACCGCCATCTTCCTGGTGGTCTACCTGGTGGTGCTGCTGATCGGCTCCATTTCCAGCACGATCTACGCCATCGAGACCAACCAGAGACTGTTTTCCATGTGGAACCCGTCGGTGATACCGATCAAGGTCATCATGGTCCTGGGCATCGTTCTGATGCTGCTGCAGACCATTTCCATCTTCTTCAAGGATCTGGCCAAGGCGCGGGGCGTCGAGCTGTCATGAGCTACGAAGCCATCGCCATCATCATGTTCGGCTCCATGCTGCTGATGCTGCTGACGGGCCAGCGGGTGTTCGCCGCCATCGGCATCGTCTCCACCGTTGCCGCCCTGCTGCTCTGGGGGGAGGGCGGCGTGGAAATGCCGTTCACCGCCGCGTTCAAGCTGTTCAAGTGGTATCCGCTGCTGACCCTGCCCCTGTTCATCTACATGGGCTACATCCTGTCCGAGTCCGGCATCGCCGACGACCTGTACCGGATGTTCCATGTCTGGTTCGGCGGCCTCAAGGGGGGGCTGGCGGTGGGCACCATCGGCCTCATGGTGGTGATCTCCGCGATGAACGGGCTGAGCGTGGCGGGCATGGCCATCGGCGCCACCATCGCGCTGCCGGAAATGCTGCGGCGGGGCTACGACAAGATCATGATCACCGGCGTGGTGCAGGCGGGCAGCTC
>VYEH01000133.1:1556-5129 GCA_009843005.1 Pseudomonadota bacterium
ACCGTCCGCAAGACCCTGGGAATTTCCTGCATGTTCATGTGGATCATCCTGGCGGCGCTCTGCTTCGGGGCCGTGTTCGACGGTATCGGCGCCGCCCGGGCCATCGAGACCCTGTTCATCACCAACTGGAACCTGACGCCCTGGGAAGTGCTGATCATGATGCAGCTCTCCTACCTGTTCATGGGCATGTTCCTGGACGACACCGCGATGCTCGTGATCGTGGCGCCGCTGTATGTACCACTGGTGAAGATCCTCGGTTTCGACCCCGTCTGGTACGGTGTGCTGTACACAATCACCTGCCAGATCGCCTACATGACGCCACCGTTCGGATACAACCTGTTCCTGATGCGGGCAATGGCTCCGCCGGAAATCACGCTGATGGACATCTACCGCTCCATCTCTCCGTTCGTGCTGGTGATGATTCTCGCATTGGTGCTGGTCATGGTGTTTCCGCAGATCGCATTGTGGCTGCCGGGAGAGGTCTATGCCCGGTGATCACACACGGCCCCGGGGCCGATCCTTCAACCCCGACCACAGAGGAGTCATGCAATGACAGGCAAGACCAGGTCCAACAGGCCGGCAAGCGGCAACCGCCGGGATTTCGTCAAGAAGCTGGGCACGGGCACCGCGGGCATCCTTGCCGCCGGTTCCGCCCCCTATGCGTTCGCCCAGAGCAACCCCATCAAGTGGCGGCTCCAGACCTATTCCGGAGCCCCGCTCGGCGCCCACGTGGTGCTGCCGCAGATCGAGTCCTTCAACAAGATTGCCCACGGCCAGATGGAGATCGAGCTGTACTACGCCGACCAGTTGGTGCCCACCGACGAGCTCTTCCGGGCCATGCAGACCGGGGCGCTGGACGCGGTGCAGAGCGACGATGCCACCATGGCGTCGCCGGTGGACATCAGCGTGTTCGGCGGCTACTTCCCGTTCTCCACCCGCTACAGCCTGGACCTTCCGGTGCTGTTCAAGTACTACGGGCTGGACGAGATCTGGGCCGAGGCGTACGGCGAGGTGGAAAACGTGGAGTGGATCAGCGCCGGCGCCTGGGACCCGCTGCATATCTTCACCAAGACTCCGATACGCTCCCTCGCCGACATGAAGGGCAAGCGCGTGTTCGGCGTGCCCACGGCGGGCCGGTTCCTCTCCCGTTACGGCCTGATTCCGGTCACGCTGCCCTGGGACGACATCGAGGTCGCCATCGGCACCGGCGAGCTGGACGGCGTCGCCTGGTGCGGGTTCACCGAGGCGTATGAAGTGGGCTGGGCGGATGTCTGCAACTACGCGCTGCTCAACAACGTCACCGGCGCCTGGTGCGGATCCTATTTCGCCAACACGAACAGTTGGAACGCCCTGACGCCGCAACTGCAGGAGCTGTTCCGGATGTCGTGCAACGACTCGCACTACTACCGTCAGGTCTGGTACTGGGGCGGGGAAGCCCAGCTCCGGGTCGAGGGCGAGAAGATGGAGCTCACCACCATCCCGGCGGACGAGTGGGACCAGGTGGTGGAGGATTCCAAGGAGTTCTGGGAGGATCTCGCCTCCATCAGCCCGCGGACCCGCAAGGTGGTGGATGCGTTCCGCAGGTACTCCGAGGTCATGGAAAAGGTCGGCGTGCCCTACCGCTATAGCTGAGGCCCGTCAGGCGGCGCCGCGGCGGAGCCGGCTCGGCTTGCGCCGCGGCGTCGTCGGCACATTGATACTCACCGAGACCGGAAGCGCTCCTCAGCTCCGTTCGAGCGACGCAGTCACCCTCCGGCCGATCGGTCGGCTCCGCGTGAGGGGGAACGCGGGATCAGCATGCGCCGCAGGGTCGAGCCCCTGTCCACGAGGTGGTGCTTGAGCGCGGCGCCGGCGTGAACGGCAACCAGCGCGAGGATGCCGTAGGACAGGTAGAAGTGAGTATCGACGGCGAGGTCTCGGGTTCCCTCCGATATCTCGAACAGCGCGGGCACGTCGAACAGTCCGAAGATGTCGATGCCGGCTCCCTCCGACGTCGAGATCAGGTAGCCGGTCACGGGCAGAAGTACGATGCCGGCGTTGAGCAGCCAGTGCATTGCCCTCGCTCCGGCGCGCTCCCAAGCCTTCACCTCCGGCCCGAAACCGGGGGGACGGTCGGCGACGCGCCAGCCGAACTTGGCCGCCGCGAGGACCAGCAGCAGGACTCCGGACGCCTTGTGGAGGGCAAGCGACAGGTTGTACCAGGGATCGTAGTAGGTGAGTCCCACCATCCAGGCGCCGAGCGCCACCAGCCCGAGCATGGCGAGCGCGATCGCCCAGTGGAAGCCTATGGAAACCAGCCCGTAGTGGTCGCTGCCGTTCCTCCACACGACGGAGCTCGCGCCGCCGCTACCGGCGTATGCCTTCGAGGGACAGGAAGAGGTCCATCGATTCGGAGGCCGGGCCGAGGTTGCGGCCGGCGTTGAAGTCCCTGCGGTTGATCGTCACCGCGCCCTCGAAACCGGCCCGGTAGCCGCCCCAGGGATCGTCCCCCTCGCCCACCTTCTTCACCGCGATGGAGATGGGCTTCGTGATGCCCATCAGGGTCAGGTTTCCGTGCATCGTGCCGCCGTTGGCATCGCCCTCGTAGCCGGTGCTGACGAAGCTGGCCGTGGGAAACTTCTTCACGTCGAGGAAATCGGACGAGCGCAGATGCTTGTCGCGTTCGGCGTGGCCGGTGTCGATGCTGGCGGTCTCGATCTCGACCGAGACCTTCTGGCCGGCCGGCGCCGCCGCCGGATCGTAGGCAAAGCTGCCGGAAATCCTGTCGAACACGCCGATCATCCACGAATAGCCGAGATGGGAGATCTTGAACTGAACGACGCTGTGGGCGGGATCGATCCGGTACTCGGCGGCCCCGGACTGCGAGGCCGGAAGTGCCAGCACAGCCACGCTCAGGGCGGCCGCAAGAATGCGCTTTTTCATGACTTCTCCACTGTGTGATGCAGCAGGTTGGAGACATCGGGAATTCTGGATATGTATGTATACAAGTCAATCACGACGTTGCATTACGCGTGAATCATGACGTGGCGATACGCGTCTTTCCTGCACAACGCATGCGAACAGACACCGAAGGCGCTCGCCCGGTGGGCAGCGGGCGGCACGGGTCGGAGCGGAGAGACTTCATCCGCTTCAATGTTCGCCTGATCCATGCCGTCCATGCGCCGTGCCGTGCCCATGGGAGCGGTAGCCGCGAAGGGCGTCGTATCGCGCAATCTGCTCATGGGTCAGCAGTCCGGGTGTTTCGAGATGGGCGGCCAGGTGGATGAAGCGAAGCCGGGCGCGCGACCGCGCGACTTCGGCGAGCAATGTGCGAAGGCTCTCCTCCGTGACCGTGCCGGCGCGAAACGCGTCGTCGAGCGCCCGCTCGGCCGCGATGAAGTGCTCGCCTTCCGCAATCGCCGCCTCGCGCATTCGTTCGTGGACCGTAGTGATCGCGGACACCTGCTCGCGAGTGAGCGGGATGTCGTCCTTGAGCTCCAGCAGGTGGATCGGGCCCGGCATGCCGTTGAGCTCCGCCGCCCTGGCGAGGCCCCAGCCGCCGCCGCGCCTGAGCTCGGCGATGTCTTCCGCCGA
>VYEH01000133.1:5139-6117 GCA_009843005.1 Pseudomonadota bacterium
GATCGCCTAGGCTACGGAGATGCGTTTCATGACGAGGCTCCGGGTTTACTCACGGCGGCACACCTTGACCGAATGCGATGGGCCCCGCTATGATTGCCGTCAGGTCCATGTCCCCGTTCGGAATGACGGATTTTCCTTCTCGCCCATGCCAGACCACGAGAAAAGACCGGGTTTCGGCACCAGGTCCCTGCCCGCCGACCCCGACACGACCGCGCCCGACGGATCGCAGGTGCGGGTGCTGCTGTCGCTTGCCGCCGGGAGCGCGGCGCACTTCCAGCTCGCACCGGCCGAAGTTTCCCGGGCGGGACGTCATCGCACGGTGGAGGAGATCTGGTACATCCTCGCGGGCCGCGGCGAGATGTGGCGGCGCGACGGCAGCCGCGAAGAGGTTGTTCCGCTCGAGCCCGATCTTTGCCTGACCATCCCGGCCGGCACATCGTTCCAGTTCCGGGCGACCGGGGACTCTCCACTGTCGGCATTCGCGGTGACGATGCCGCCATGGCCCGCCGGGTCCGACGACGAGTGGGTGGAGGTCGCGCCCTGGTGGCCCGTGTTGGGCAGCCGTGGCGTTCGATCGGATAGAGTTGCGCACCGTCGCGTCCGCATGGCCTGTTGGATGGCATGGGAGAGATTCCGAGAATTGCCGGGATATCCGTACGAATCAGTGAATCGCAACGAAAGAGCGCGAACCTCCCGGCGCAGGAACCCACGCCGAGAGCGGGTGTCCGGCCGGACATGACCGTTTTGCCGACCACGAATCCCTTGAACGCCAACACGGAGGAGGAACCGATGTCCGACGGTTCAGGCTACGGAAGGATTGCGAAGCGGCCCCAGGAGGACCCGCTGCTGACGCATGTGGAATTCGGCACCCCGATGGGCGAGCTGCTGAGGCGGTACTGGCAGCCGGTCACGCTTTCGAAAGAGCTCACGGACCTGCCCCGGGCGATCCCTAACCTGGGCGAGAACCTCGTGGCCTTC
>VYEH01000278.1:0-3573 GCA_009843005.1 Pseudomonadota bacterium
GATCAGATCATGCCGGACGGTACGCGCAGAGAAGCAATATACGATGCGAGTTGCTTCGACATGCCTGCCGTGTGCTGAAAGCACAATCGAAATCAAACAGCATCGGATACGGCAGGTTCGTCATGCCCGCGGCAAAGGCGCGATGACCCAGGAGACGAGTTTGAAATCATATTGCGGCAGGCGATCGCCGGACAAGCAGGCAGTTGAAGTTGTCGGGCTGATGGCGGCGGGATCGAACCGGCTCAGAATGTCGACCAGTTCGCCGGTCCAGTCCCCGTCGACGCCGGGAAGCGGATCGTTTCCGTTGACCAGGTACAGGGGGGCCTTGAACCCGTGTCCGAGCAGTTTACCGCCGCAATAGTGGTGGTCGCCGCGGAACGCCTGGTAGCGGCCGACATCCCGAGCCATAACCTCGAAAAGAAATGCCATGGGTTCCGGCGTCAGCCCGGCAATGATCCCGGATTCACTCGCCAACGTGGTCTTCAGTGCGTCATACGCCCGCGCCGTGATGTCATCCCCAACGGAACCAGTCGCGGCGCCTGCCTTCCCGGCATGGTCCGCGAAGACGGTGCAGTCACGGACACGGTCGTCGAAGAAAACGCGGCCTGCCAGGCGGGGCCGCTGTGGACCGGCCACCCCGGCAGCAACTCTGGATGCCAAAGGCAGGGTGAGTAGTGCAGCGTTCATCTGCAGCCATGTTCTTCTGGTGAGCATTTTGCATGGCCTCCCGAGTGATCGCGCAGCGGCGAGCAAGGCAGAAACCCTCGAATCCAATCTAGAAGTTAACTTTACGTCTGTCAAGTTATATACTTTGAAACTGGCGATTGTCCGCCTCGGGCGAAACGGCGAAAGACGCTTATTCCGTGCACAACGAATGCCAAAAAATCACAATCGGTTAGCCGCCGTAAGCCAGAATTCATTCACAATCCCACGAGACCCGCCATGAACAAGTACGTCACCGCATCGGCCATGTTGCTTTCCCTGACTCTGCCAAGCCTGGCGGTTGCCCAGCCCCTGCCACCCGGGCTTGAGCGGCTGCAAACCGTCATGCGTACGCTGGATGTTGACAGCGACCAGGCGTTGTCGACCGACGAAGTCCAGGCAGCGACGCAGCGCTTGCTAAACCTGGACAGCGACGGCGATGGCGCTCTGAGCCTTGAAGAAATGGGCGGCCCGGCGCCGATCCGCGGAATGATTCGACAGCAGTACGTCCTTCGCGCACTGGACGAAGACGGCGACCTGAGCGTGTCCGCCGACGAGCTTGCCCGCGCCAGCCGGTCTCTGGCGTACCTCGATCGCGACGGCGACTGGAATCTGAGTCACGAGGAGTTGAATCCGCCGGGTCCGCCCGGGGCGCCGCCACCCGACGATGATGGCCCCGGGGAGGCGCCGGACGTCGGCTATGGCGCCGGTGGGCCGCCTCCCGGTGGGGCAGCTCCCTATGGGCAACCTCCCGGTGGACCGCCTCTCGGTTGGCCGCCTCCCGGTGGGCCGCCTCCAGGCGGAGCGCCGGACGTCGGCGGCCCCGGTGCTGCCAATTTCGCCAACATGGACATGATGCGGCGCATGAACGGCTATGAGAGCGAAATCGTCGGCGACATCCTGCCGGGCGCCGATGACCGCGCATTCGAGGGCTACACGCTCGTGCACGAGGGCGCGTTTGGCGGGCAAAACGCCAACCGAATCTACCTGACGGACATGAATGGCGAAACTGTCCATCGGTGGGAACCCGAGCGCTATCAGCCGGAGGGCTCGGTCGCCTACCTACTCGAAAATGGTTTGCTTCTGCGCACGGTATCCAGCCATCACTGGTTGCACAGCGGCAATTATCCGGTCGGCGCCGCGGGCACCGTTCAACTCCTCGACTGGGACAGCAACGTTGTCTGGGAGTACGAAATGGACGTGCCCGGAAAGCACGTCTTTCACCACGATGTCGATTACATGCCCAACGGCAACATCCTGGCGATCGCCTATACAGGGTTCAGCCCCGAGGAGGCTCGCTCGATGGGTTGGGACGGCGTGTTTCCGGCGAATGCCGACACGATCTGGTTCGACAAGGTGGTCGAGCTGCAGCCCAATCTCGAGGACGGCTCCACCGAAATCGTCTGGCAGTGGAACAGCTGGGACCACTTTGTCCAGGACAAGTTCCCCGGCCGCGCCAACTACGGCGATGTCGGGTCGGCGGTGGGCAAGATCGATATCAATTATCTCAGGGAAGGCTACGTGTTGTTTCTCCGCGGGCAGATGCACCATGTCAACAGCGTCGACTACAACGCCCACCTGGATCAGATCGTGCTGAGCTCCGCGGCTTACGGCGAGCTGTGGTTCATCGATCACAGTACAACGATGGCCGAAGCGGCCGGGGACAGCGGGGGACGATACGGTCGTGGCGGCGACCTGATCTACCGTTGGGGCAATCCGTTCACTACCAGGAGCGGAACGCTCGATGACGCGACGCTCTACTGGCAGCACGACGCCCGGTGGATTACCGAAGGCCTGCCGGGGGCGGGGAACCTCCTCGTCTACAACAACGGCACGAATCGCAGCCTCGACGGCACGTTCGATCCAGGACTCGGCATGGATTTCGAGAATTCATACACGGACCTGCTGGAAGTCCGGTTGCCCGTCCGCGCCGACGGGAGCTACGACATCGGCCGCGAACCCGAACTGGTCTGGTCGTGGAACCTGGATACCAGTGAAGACTACTTCTCGCCGTTCATGAGCGGCTGGGACCGCATGCCGAACGGCAACACGATCTTCGTCAACGGGCACAACAAGCAGGTCATGGAAGTCACGCCCGCAGGCGAACGCGTGCTCGACTACATTGTTCCGGAGAACGGGCGAAAGTATCGCGTTTACAAGTATCCCGTGGATTACGCGGGACTCGCCGGCCGATTTTGAGTGGCGGAGAGGGAGGGATTCGAACCCTCGAAGGGCTTCTAACCCTTACTCCCTTAGCAGGGGAGCGCTTTCAGCCACTCAGCCACCTCTCCAGGGATATGCCCGACTATCTCCGCCGCTCCCGCGGCGGCGACAGCAGTACCGCGCTTCGATATCGGGGCCTTGGCTATTCTAACCCGCATTGGGAATGCGGCCCAATGTGAAGGTCAGTGCTCCGTGCCAAGGGTGTGGCGCCGTTCCGCTTCTACCGCGGCCTGCTCGCGCTTGATTCGCTCGTGGATTTCTTCGCGGTGAACGGCGACGTCTCTGGGAGCATTCACGCCGAGACGCGCCTGATTGCCCTTGACGCCGAGTACAGTGACCGTCACATCCCCACCGATCACCACGCTCTCCCCAACTCGTCGGGTCAGGATAAGCATTTCCAAACTCCTTCCTGGTACCTGCCGCCATTACGTTATTGGAGTACGGCAGGCCGGCCTTGTTCCCTAAGATTCTTTGGCCGGTTGCTATGCATGGAACGCAGCCCAAAAGAGACGGGGCGCTGTTCCAGCACGCTCATGGTAAAGCATTTTCCGCCGGAAGGCTTACTCCAGCGCGTTCGCGACCTGCGCCGGCACCTGGGCCAGCGCCTCGTCGAGGTTTTCCGGCTGAGTGCCGCCCGCCTGGGCAAAA
>VYEH01000278.1:3585-6114 GCA_009843005.1 Pseudomonadota bacterium
TGATGCCCCTTACTTCCGCTGCTTCGGACAGCAGATCGCGGCCGCCGCCGCTTGCCAGTTGTCCCTTCAGCGCCTGAATCTCGCGTTCGAGCTCCCGGTTGCGCTCCACCAACTGGCCGACACGATCAGCTACATCCTCGCGCGCACCCCTGACCAGTCCCGCGACGTCCCGCAAGAGTCCCTCGCTGGCGTCCACCCAGTCCTCGGCGCCCGCGCCGGTGACCGCCTCGATCCGGCGCACGCCGGCCGCGATGCCGGTTTCGGAGGTGATCTTCAGCAGGCCGATGTCGCCGGCGCGGTTGACATGCGTGCCGCCGCACAATTCCATGGAGAAATCGCCGAGCCTGAGCACGCGGACGACGCCGCTGTACTTGTCGCCGAAGAACGCGATCGCGCCGGACGCGATCGCCTCGTCGTAGGGCAACTCGGTGATCTCCGCATCGGCATTGAGACGGATCTGACGGTTGACGAGCCGCTCGATCCGGCGCAGTTCCCCGTCCGTCACCGGCTGGTGGTGCGAGAAATCGAAACGCAGCCGATCCGGCGCCACCAGCGAACCTCGTTGCTGCACATGGGTACCCAGCACATCTCTTAGCGCCGCGTGCAACAGGTGCGTGGCGGAGTGGTTGAGCACGATGGCCGCGCGGCGCGCGGCGTCGACCCGCGCTTCAACCTTGTCGCCCACGTTCAGGGCGCCCTCCGCCATTGCCCCAACGTGGCCATGAGCTTCACCGAACCTGATGGTGTCCTGCACCTGGAACAGGGCGTCACTGGCTCTCAGCGTTCCGGTATCGCCGATCTGGCCGCCGGCTTCAGCGTAGAACGGCGTGCGGTCGAGCACCACGGCGCCGGCCGTGCCGGATTCCAGCCTGTCCACCGAATCGCCGTCCGCGAACAGCGCCCGCACCGTGGCCGATCCTTCCAGTGCCTGGTAGCCAATAAACGTCGTGGCGTCGCTGAGACTCGGCGGGGCTTCGCCGTAACCGCTGAACCGCCGGCTTGCCCGGGCGCGCCGGCGTTGCTCGGCCATGAGCACCTCGAATCCGGCCTCATCGATCGCCAGATTGCGGTTGCGGGCGAAATCGGCAGTCAGATCCCTGGGAAACCCATAGGTGTCGTAGAGGGTAAAGACGGTTTCCCCGGGAATGACGCCGCCCTCGCCCAGCCCTTTGACGGCGTTCTCCAGGATGCGCATCCCCTCGGCGAGCGTCTCGGCGAAGCGCACTTCCTCGCGAAGCAGCACCCGTTCCACATGGGCCCGCTGCTCCGTCAATTCGGGATAGGCCGCTCCCATTTCCGCTTCCAGCGAACCCACCAGCCTGTAGAGGAAGGGCTCCTCAACGCCGAGCTGATAACCGTGCCGGACGGCGCGACGAATGATCCGGCGCAGCACGTAGCTGCGTTTCTCGTTACCCGGCACCACCCCGTCGGCAATCAGGAACGAGCAGGCCCTGATGTGATCGGCGATGACCCGAAGGGATTGGTGTTCGGACTGCACCGTGCAGGTGACCTCCATCGCGTCGCGAATGAGGTGCCTGAACAGGTCCGTCTCGTAGTTGGAGTGAACGCCCTGCATGACCGCAGCCAGCCGTTCCAGGCCCATTCCGGTGTCCACGGACGGCTTCGGGAGGAGAGCGAGTTCGCCGTCTTCACTACGGTCGAACTGCATGAACACCAGGTTCCAGATCTCGACAAAGCGGTCGCCATCCTCGTCCTTCGAGCCGGGAGGCCCTCCCGCCACGCTCGGGCCGTGGTCGTAGAATATCTCGCTGCAGGGTCCGCAGGGACCGGTCTCGCCCATGGCCCAGAAGTTGTCCTTCTCTCCCATCCGGCCAAAACGCGCCGGATCGACTCCAATGTGCTTGAGCCAGATGTCCGCGGCCTCATCGTCGTCCGTGAACACGGTGCACCAAAGCCGCTCGGGCGGCAGCCCCAGGACTTCGGTGACGTACTCCCAGGCATACTCGATCGCCTCGCGCTTGAAGTAGTCGCCGAAGCTGAAATTACCGAGCATCTCGAAAAAGGTGTGGTGCCGCGCGGTGTAGCCGACGTTCTCAAGGTCGTTGTGCTTGCCGCCGGCCCTGACGCATCGCTGCGAGGTGACTGCACGCCTGATCTTGCGCTCCTCGCGGCCGAGAAATACGTCCTTGAACTGCACCATGCCCGCGTTGGTAAAGAGCAGCGTCGGGTCATTGGCCGGTACCAGCGGCGAGCTGGGAACCTCCTCATGCCCCCTGTCCTGGAAGTAATCCAGGAAGGAGCGGCGAAGTTCGTTGGTGGTCGGTGTCATGTCATGCTCGCGGGCAATTCGTGAAGCTAATCGGAATCGCCTTCCAAATCCAGCGCCGCCTGGATTTGCCCGTACTCGAATCCCCGCGACTTCAGGAACCGCGCCTGCCGGGCGCGTTCCCGGTACGCGCCCGGAGAAGCCGCGCCGAATCGCTTGCGCCTCGCGGCAGCCGCCAGCGCCACCCAGTTGCATTCGGCCTCCGCCAACGCCGTGTCGATGAGCGATTCGCCAACACCGCG
>VYEH01000016.1:0-1193 GCA_009843005.1 Pseudomonadota bacterium
GTCCTGATGATGGGCACGTCCGGCGCCTTTATTGCCATCTGCGTGACGGCGCTCGCCCAGGGCGGCCCGGCGATGCTGGCCACGCTGGTGGTGATCTCCTCGCTCTTTCAGTTCGCGCTGTCGAATCGCCTGTCCCTGTTGCGGCGCATCCTGACCCCCACGGTGGCCGGAACGGTGATCATGCTGATTGCCGTGACGGTGATGCCCATCGTTTTCGACATGCTCACGGAGGTGCCGGAAGGCGGCCCGGTATCGGGGGCCGCATTGAGTGCGGTTGCGACCATCGTCGTGATCGTCGCAATCGGTTTGAAGGCGACGGGCACGCTACGCCTTTGGGCGCCTGTCATCGGAATTGTGGCAGGAACGGTCGTTGCGGCGTTCTTCGGATTGTACGACACGAGTCTGATTGCCGAGGCGGCGTGGTTCGGCGTTCCGGCGAGCGCGTGGCCCGGCTTCGACCTGAGCTTCGGGCCGACCTTCTGGGCCCTGTTGCCGGCCTTCGTGTTCGTGACCCTGGTGGGCGCCATCGAGACGATCGGCGATTCGGTCGCCATCCAGCGCGTCTCCTGGCGGCGCAATCGGGCGGTGGATTTTCGCACCGTGCAGGGCGCCGTGGCCGCCGACGGGATGGGCAACCTGCTCTCCGGGCTCGCCGGCACCGTGCCGAATACGACCTACTCCAGCAGCGTTTCGGTGACCGAACTGACGGGCGTGGCCGCCCGCAGCGTCGGCGTCGCCGCCGGCGCCGTATTCATCGTGATGGCCTTTCTGCCGAAGGTGCTCGCGACCATCCTGGCGATTCCCGGGCCGGTGGCCGCCGCCTACATCACCGTGCTGATCTCGATGCTGTTCGTGGTCGGCATGAGAATCGTCATCCAGGACGGTATCGACCATCGCAACAGCCTGATCGCCGGCGTGTCGTTCTGGATCGGCGCCGGACTGCAGAGCGGCGTGATTTTCCCGGAGTACTTTTCCGAATTTGCCGGCGGCCTGCTCCAGAACGGTATGACCGGCGGCGGCCTGATCGCGATCCTTCTGACCCTGTTCATCGAGTTGACCGAACCGCGCCGGCGACGCATCGAGGTGGAATTCGATACCTCCGCGCTGCCTACCATCCGGGAGTTTCTGGCCGATTTCGCCTCGGCCAGCGGCTGGGACCCGGCCATGCGGCGCCGCCTCGCTGCCGCCAGCGA
>VYEH01000016.1:1203-4973 GCA_009843005.1 Pseudomonadota bacterium
TGACGCCAGCGAGGAGACGCTGCTGACCCTGCTCGCCCAGGATCAAGCCGGGGGGGAGCCCCAAAAGCGGCGGCTTTTGGTCGTCGCCCACAAGCATTCCGGCGAAGCGATACTGGACTTCGTCGCGGCCCCCGGCACGGCCAACCTGGAGGATCGCATCGCGCTGCTGGGCGAGCAGGCCGCAGCGACGTCGATCGAGCGGGAAGTCTCGCTGCGGCTGTTGCGGCACCTGGCCTCGTCGGTACGCCATCAGCAGTATCACGACACCGACATCGTGACGATCCGGGTGACGCCGCCGGAGACAGTGCCGGCCGGCTAGCCTACCCTGCGGAGCCCGTCTCCGGTACGGCGTCCCAACAATTCGCGAAACGCCCTCGCCACCGTACGCGCATCGCTCGACTTCATGGCAGCCACGTTCACCCTGGCATTCGGCAGCATGTAGATGTGAAACCGGTCTTCCATGAGCCGCTGCTCGTGCGCACTGATCGGCAAACACGAAAACATCCCGAACTGGCGTTCGATGAACGAAGCGTCAAAACCCTCGATCTCGGCTTCCAGCATATCCCGCAGCATCGCGCGTTTCCTGACTATTTCCAGACGCATTGCATCGAGCTCGGATCGCCACAGGTTCTCAAGATCCCGCGAAGAAAGGATCTCCAGAACGATGGCCGCTCCATGATCCGGCGGCATGAAGTAGAGTTGCCGCGCCATGTCCCTGAGCCGCCGTCTCAGATTGACAGCATCCACTGTGCCGGGCGCTGCCACGACAGACAACAATCCTGCCCGCTCCCTGTAGATGCCGAAGGTTTTCGATGAAGACACCGCCAGCAGCATCTGGGGCGCCTGGCTCGCCATCAGCCTGACCCCGGCGACATCTTCCTCTATGCCCCGGCCAAACCCCTGGTAAGCCACGTCGACAAAGGGTACGGCGCCCTTTTCCGCAACCAGTTCGGACACGGCCTGCCATTGGTCCAGCTCGAGGTCCTGTCCGGTCGGATTGTGGCAGCACCCGTGCAGCAGAAGCAGATCGTCGCGTCGCAAGCCCTTCAGATCCTCGAGCATGTCATCGAACTGCGGGACCGATCCGTACTGATCGTAGTAACGGTAGGTCATGACCTGCATGCCCGCCTGTTCGAAGAACTCGAGCTGGTGCGGCCACACGGGATCCGATACCCACACTCTGGATTGGCGCGACAGGGAGCGAACCAATTCGGCGCCAAGCCGCAACGCGCTGCCGGCCCCGCCGGTCTGCGTCGTGATCACATGGCCGTTCCCGGGCGCAGCGTGTTCCGGACCCAGTACCAGCCGTTCCACAGCCCTGCAGTAGTCGAGGTTTCCCAGCGGGCCGATGTAGGATTTCGATCCCTCCCGCCTGACGACCCGCAGTTCCGCATCGCGTACGGCCCTGAAGACGGGCACCTCACCGGAGTCGTCACGATACACGCCAATGCCGAGATCCATCCTCTCGGCGCTGTGGTCTGCAGCAAGACGGACAAACATGCTTTCAATAGGATCATCCTCGTAGAGGGCCAAATCACGAAACATTCGTTTCCTCCAATTCCCGCCGGGGCAATGGCTGCTGTCGCTGCCTCGCGGCGCGTGCTTCGCCAGACTCAGGCGACTTCACCTTTGCAAGCAGTCATGACAAATTCAATAATAATTGTTTCGGACCAGTCCAGTACTTCCACGGAGTGTCCTTATGAAATTGTCTGCAAGCAAGCGGTCGGGGTTTGCGACCCGCATGGGGTTCGTGACTCGCGGTCTCTTTGTCATGTGTGTGCTGTTCGCCGGCAACCCCGCGCAAGCAGACAGGATCACCCTGCGAATCGCCACGGGACATCCGCCCGGCGTCGTTTACGCAGGCCTTATGCAGACCTACTTCCAGACCGAACTCAAGCGCCGGGTGGAGGAACGCACCGAGCACACGCTCAACTTTATCGAGGGTTACAGCGGCTCCATCGTCCGAACGTCCGAGACGCTGGAAGGCGTGCAGAACGGTATCGTCGACATCGGCGGCTTCTGTTACTGCTTCGAACCCTCCAACCTGCCGCTGCACGCATTCCAGGTCATGCTGCCGTTCGGGACCATGGACCCGACGGTCAGCCTGAAGATCGCCCAGGACGTCTACCGGGAAGTCCCCTACCTGACCGAGGTGTTCGAGGAAGAGTTCAACCAGAAACTGCTGGCGCGGATCGCCGATGCCGGCTACAACCTGGGCACGTCATTCGACTGGAATACGGTTGAAGACCTGCAGGGCATCAAGATCGCCGGCGCCGGACTGAATCTGAACTGGCTGCGCTACGCGGGGGCCACCCCCGTACAGGGCGCCCTGCCCGAAGCCTATACGGGTCTGCGGACCAACGTGTATGAAGGCTGGATCATGTTCCCCAGCGCCTGGGTGCAACTCAAGCTTTACGAGCCCGCGCCCTACTACACCATGATCGGCTTCGGCTCCATCACCTGGCACGGCCTGACCATCAACCTCAATACCTGGAACCGGCTTCCCGAAGACGTGCGGCCGATCCTCCTGGAAGTGGCCGCCGACTACGAGGAACAGACAGGCTCCAACAACCTCGAGCGGTACGCGACCGACGTCGCGACCCTGCAGGAACTGATCACCGTGAAGGAACTGGGTCCCCAGGTGCGGGAGGAATGGGCGCGGTCGCTGGCGGACTGGCCCAAGCAGATGGCCGCGGAACTCGATGCCCAGGGCCTGCCGGGCACGCAGGTGCTGGAGACCGCGCTTGAGGCGGCGGAAAGCTACGGTTACGAATGGCCAGTCCGCTACGAGATCCGCTAACAGCGCAAATCGCAGCATTCGATAACCTGGCAGCCAGTGTCGACGCTCAATTCAACTGATCATTGCGCATCAGTGGCCGCCGTACGGGAACAACCGTGTCGATCGTCAAGCTGAGCGACCGCCTGACCCGTGCACTGCTGGTCCTCGCTGCGGTCTGGGCCTTCGTCCTGACGTTCTTCATCATCGCCGACATCGTCGGGCGCAGCGTCTTCAACTCGCCGGTCTACGGGGTGCCGGAGATCGTGATGAATTCCATCGTCATGATCGTCTTCCTCCAGGCCGGCTACGCCATCCGCAGCGGCGCCATGCTGCGGGCGGATTTCCTTGCGCAGCGATTCCCGCCGCTGTTCGGGCGGATCGCCCTGGCGGTGGGCTATCTCATGGGGGCGGCGTTCTTCGCGATGATCCTGTTCGGCGGCTGGGAGGCAGCGATCCGTTCCTGGGTGGCCGGCGAGTACGAGGGCGAAGGCGCGCTGCGCGTCCCGGCCTGGCCGACCCGGTGGACGATCCTGATCGGCAGCGCCCTGGCCTGCTTCAACTACCTGTTGATGGCGTATCTCGACATCTTCCGTCCGGAGGCGCTGCGTACAGCCGCGGAACAGGCCGCCCCCGATACGAAAATCGAGAATCCATAGGCGAGGCCGGGAGCATGTTCGACGTCAACATTGCCACCGTCCTCATCGTCAGCCTGCTAGTCATGGTGGCGCTGGGCGTGCACATCGCCATTGCGCTCGGCATGGCCAGCGCGCTCGGCATCTTTCTCGTCACCGGCGGCAGCTTCAACGTGGTGCTGGCCATGCTCGGGAGCACGGCCTACGAGGCCTTGCGCGCCTACGAATTCGCGGTGATCCCCCTGTTCATGCTGATGGGCGAATTCGTTAGCCGATCCGGTGCGGTGACCGATGTCTACCGGGCCATCCACCGCGGGCTCCAGCGCCTGCCCGGGCGACTGGCGGTGGCGACCTTGCTC
>VYEH01000016.1:4983-11855 GCA_009843005.1 Pseudomonadota bacterium
TGCTCGGCAACGCGATCTTTTCCTTCGTGACCGGCGTGAGCATCGCATCTGCCGCCGCGTTCTCCCGCATCGCCTACCCGGAAATGAAGCGCTTCGGATACCACCGGGGTTTCGCCTTGGGTGCGGTCGCCGGCTCCAGTTGCCTGGGGATGCTGATACCGCCCAGCGTGCTCATGATCGTCTGGGGGCTGCTGACCGAGCGCTCCATCGGGCAGATCTTCCTGGCCGGCGTGCTGCCGGGATTGCTGCTGGTCAGCCTGTTCGTCTGCTACGTGCTGGTATCGGCGGTGGCTCGGCCGGCGCTGGTGGGGGGCGGCAGTGAGGCGACAGCCGGGGTTTCACCGGAGAATGCCGCGCCACAGGCTGACGATTCCGCGCCCCGCTCCAACCGACTGCAAACCTGGACCAGCGGCCTGGGAATCCTGTCAGTCGTGGTGGCCGTCCTGGGTGGCATCTGGTTCGGCGTATTCACGCCCACCGAGGGCGCCGGGGCCGGCGCCTTCATCGGCCTGATGCTGGCCATCGCCAAGGGGATGCGCCTTCGCGGCGCCATTGACGCGATCCTCTCCGTGGGCAGAACGTCTGCTCCGATCCTGCTGCTGCTGGTTTCCGCCGCGCTTTACTCGCGCACGCTCGCCATGACGGGCGTGTCCAGCGGCATTCAGGGCGCCTTCCTGGGTACGGATCTGCTGCCGTGGATGCTGCTGGCGCTCATGATCGGCATCTGGTTCATCCTGGGCATGGTCATCGACTCAATCTCCATCATGCTGCTGACGCTGACCATCTTCGAACCCATAGCCGTGAGCCTGGGTTACGATCCCATCGCGTTTGCGATAATCGGCATCCTCGCCATCGAGGCGGGCCTGCTCACCCCACCCTTCGGACTACTGGTCTATACCGTCAAGGCCGCAATCCGCGACGAGGACGACAGCATCTCGATCATGGAAATCTTCAGGAGTTCCATGCCCTACTGGATCATCATGCTGGTGGGCCTGATCGCGATCGTCAATTTCCCTCAGATCGCAACGTACCTGCCGAATCTGGTGTTCTAGTGCGGCCCGAACCATCGGGCCGCCGGCCGACTTTCCGGACAGTAAGGTTACTCTTCTTCGCCTTCCGACTCCGACTCTTCCGTGGCTTCCTCGCTGTCACCCTCCGACTCGTCGACCGCTTCCTCGCCTTCGTCAGCCGCTTCCTCGCCTTCGCCTTCCGCTTCGTCGGCGGCTTCCCCGCCTTCGCTGTCCGCTTCGTCGGCCGCTCCCTCCGCATCGGCCGCTTCCTCCACTTCGGCGGCGGCCTCGCTCTCCGTAGCTTCAGCCTCTTCATCCTGAGCCAAAGCAGACATGGATGAAGCGAATGCCATGGCTATCAGGCACCACGAATAAGGCAAAATGGTTCTCAGTTTCATATCCTTTCTCCCTCCCGAATATGGTCGTTTCTTGTGTGCCTTCGCTCTTGCAGCACGGCATTGTTAGGCACTTATCTTGTGCAGACCCATCTTACACAAGCGAGCCGGAGTTAGAAAGAAAGTACCGGGATCAAGCCCAGGGGACAGATAGTTACTTCAGATCGAGGCCGAACAGTTCGATGGCGTTGGTGCGGCCGATCTTGACTCGTTCCTCCTCGGAAATCTCGGTCGTGGCATCGTACCAAGTCGCCGCATCCTGCATGCTCTCGAACGGGTAGTCGGCGCAGAAGAGCACCTTGTCGGTTCCCATCACGTCGAGTGTGTTGCGGAACGCCGGATCGTTGAAGAACCCGCTGGTGGTGACCACGAAGTGGTCGAGGAAATACTCGCCCAGGGGCCGTTTGCCCCGGTAGTCGCGAGGGGAGAAGCGCATCCGTGCATCGATTCGCCAGAGTCCGTGGGGAATGAACTCGCCCAGGTGGCCGATAACGATCTTCAGGTTGGGATAGTCGTCGAATAGCCCCGAACCGCACAGACGCAGCGAGTGGATCGAGGTCTCTACCGCAAACCCCCAGGGCGCGCTCATCAGCCAGGGATGTCCCTCGTAATTCTGCGCCCGCGACGGAATCTGCATCCGCGGATGCAGGTAGAACGGCACGTCGAGTTCCGACACCGTGGCCCAGAACGGCCGGTACTCCGGGATGTCGTAGTAGATGGCGGAATCGGGCACGTCCTTCTGGGTGAAACCGTTGACGATGGCGCCCTTGAAGCCAAGCTCGTTGATGCAGCGAGTCAGTTCGGCGGAGGCCGCGTCCGGATCCTGCATGGGCAGCGCGGCGAGGCCGCCGTAGCGGTTGGGATGCCGTGCCATGGCCTCGGCGATGGTATCGTTGCCCTTCCGCGCCACGTGGATTGCTTCATCGGTGTCGAGAATCCTCTGAATCCCGGGGGCGTTCAGGGACAACAAGGCGAACTCGATGCCGGTTTCGTCCATGTTGCCGAGCCGGCGGGCGCCGACATCCATGAGCTGTAGCGTGAAATCGTCCCAGCGCCCGGAGTCACCGGCGAAACTGCGAGTTTCCGCCACCGTCTCCGGAATTGCCATGTGCTCTTCGAATGCGATTTTTCCTTGCATGCCCGACTGTCCTCCTGTCCACCTGTCCCGCGACGCCCGCGTTCCCCTGTTGGTGCGGCGCTGAATTATACCCGTCGGCCCGTTCGTCATCGTTGAGAAAAGTTGACATTTATTGAGGGGACTGGGGGTCTGGAGAGGCTGGTTCCCGTGGTATTGTCATCAACAGGCAGCGGCAACGAGACATGAGGAACACACATGGGACGACCAGTACTAATGATCCTGGCCGGCAGTCTGGCCGGCTTTGCGGTTACGACGCAGGCACATCACTCCTGGGGTGCGGTCTACGATGGCGGCCAATCCGTCAACGGTCTTGCCGCGACGATCGCGGGCGAGCACACGCGGCGCCCGCATGACGCCATCGAGGTCACCATCACAAACAGCCTCGGCGAACCCGAGGCCTGGACCGTGCAGTGGCGAGGAAACCGTGGCGGCGGCGGAATGGGCCGCGATGGCGCGCAATACGATTTCAACATTGGCGATGAGGTCGTCATCGACGGGCGCATGGCCCGCGACGAGTCCCAGAAGCTGATCCAGATGTCCAGCCTGCTTCGTCCCTCCGACGGCTGGACCGTCACGGCAAGCCTGGGACGCGGCCGCCGATAACAGGCGGGCCGAGTAACCGGCTGGCCAATAACCCGGAAATCGCGCAGGCTTTCCCGCTACCCGTCAACGAAACGAGCACCTGCGCTCCATCGGGCACCTATCCGCGCACGGGTTGTTGAGTGGATCGACGGCTGCAGGTTGACACAAGGGAGAAAATTCACGGAAATTGCCGCTTCGGCCAGTCAATTCGGGGAACGCCCATGCCCAGACGCTACGACGAAGGCAATCTCAACTTGGAGATCATTCGCGAGACCGCCGAGCGGTGCAAGAACTGGGGGCGATGGGGGCCGGACGACGAGATCGGCACGCTGAACTTCGTTTCTCCGGAGGACATCGTTAACGCGGCCCGGCTGATCCGCAAGGGAAGGGTCTTCTCGCTGGCCCTGAACTTCGACAACAAGGGTCCCCAGAGCGGCCTCTGGGGCAACCGCTTCAATCCCATCCACACCATGACGGCCACGGGCACCGACGCGGTCGCCGGTAACCAGGACGCGGGCAAGTTCCGCTACGCCGACGACATGATTTCCCTGCCGCTGCAGTGCGGTACCCAGTGGGACGCCCTGGGACACATCTTCTACGGCGACAAGATGTGGAACGGCTACGACGCCCGGCTGGTGGACAGCAACGGCGCCCAGAAAAACGCCATCGACAAGATCAAGGACCGCGCCGTGGGCCGGGGCGTGCTGCTGGACGTGGCGCGCTACGCGGGCGTGGAATCCCTCGACGAGGGAATGGCCATCACCAATGCCGATCTCGACGGCACGGCCGAAGCCCAGGGGGTGGAAATCAGGCGCGGCGATTTCGTCATCGTGCGCACCGGCATGATGGGCCAGCGTCAGCGGGCAGGCGACTGGGGCGGCTACGCGGGAGGCGATGCGCCGGGCATGGCCTTCGAGACCGCGAACTGGATCCACCAGAACGAAATCGCGGCCATCTGCGCGGATACGTGGGGCTGCGAGGTGCGACCAAACGAGACCACCGAGGCCCAGCAACCCTGGCACTGGGTCGTCATCCCCATGATCGGCATCACCATGGGCGAGATTTTCGTGGTCGACGAACTGGCCGACGACTGCGCCGAGGACGGCGTTTACGAGTTTTTCTTCTGCGCACCGCCGCTGCCGATCACAGGGGGGTGCGGCTCGCCATTGAATCCGATCGCGATCAAGTGACCGGCCGCTCAACCTTTCCGCACCATTCCACCATGATCCCTATCAGTAGTAGCATGCTACCGTTGCCACACTGCTCGACATACTGGTTAAACGGAGCGCTATCGACCAGATGCCTCCCGGGAGACACCCATGCCCACCACGCGAATGCTGAATACAGCAACTCTATCCGCGCTTGCAAGCCTCGCGGCGTCATCGCTCACGCTCGCGCACCACGGCCCCGTCACGCAACCATCGCTCTACCTGACTGACGACTTCGTTGAGCGCCGCGGCGAGATCGTCGACGTGTTCTGGCGTAATCCCCATACGCGCGCGCGCATGCTCGTGACCGGCGATGACGGTGAAGAGCATCTTTGGGAGATCGAGATTTCGCCCGGACCGCGCACACTGGAACGGCTCGGCATCAATGAAGAGGACCTTTTCGGCCCGGCGCGAGCGGCGGGTTACATCTCGCGACGAGATCCGGATTCGCTCGGCGCGTTAAACGTCTTGCTGCCCGACGGCCGCGAGTATGCGACAGGTAACCGCGAGCTGCTATGGGCGGGCGACAGGGTCGCGACCGCACAGTTCGCGATCGACCCGGAAAGGGCGGCGGAAGAGCGTCGCACGGCAACGAGTATTTTCAGGACGTGGGGACGCCGAATAGGGCCCCGGCCTCAACCGAACGAGTATCACCATCTCCTGACCGATCGTGGCCGCGAGGCTGCGGCGCTATTCTACGCCCCGCGCGACAATCCCGAGCTCGAGTGCCGCACCGGCGTGGGCGCGAGCATGATGGACCCCATGCCACTTGAGATCATCGACGAAGGCGATCGCATCATGGTGCACCAGTCGGAGTACAACGTACGCCGCACGATCTGGCTGGATCCCGAGGCTTCCGGCGTGGAACCCACGTCGGGGCCGTACGGTTTCTCGGTGGGTCGCTGGGAGGACGATGCGCTCATAGTGAATACGACTCATATCGACTTCCCGTATCTCGATCCCTACGGCACGCCGCAGTCCGATCAGATCGAGTATCTCGAGCGCTTCCAGCTCTCCGAATCCGGTGACGACGTTCGGCTGAACTACTCGCTGACGGCCACCGATCCTGTGATGTACGCGGAGCCGATCGTATTCGAGCGGCCGCGTCAATGGTCGCCAGGGCGCGTATTCGAGGAGTTCAACTGCACCCACGAGTGGGAGGGCGAAGCGGAGTAGGCTCACCGGACCAACATCTTCGGCGTTGCCATAGCATGGACGGGAGCGTTACCGATCAAGGCCCAACCGATCGTCCTCATCGATCAACGCGACACGGGTTGGCAGTCGATCTCCCCAACGCCAAAGAACCAGGTTGACGTCACGCTCGCCCGCGCCAGCGGCGTAGCTACCGACGCGCATGCCCGAAAAACCGGCGGCCACCAAGCGGTCGGCCAGAGCCTGCGATGCGGGCGTTCGCCCGGAAAACATGTCGTGGCGCCACGTCGGGCAGTCGATCTCGGCCTGTCCGACGGAAAGGGCGGCCCTTGCCGACGGGTCGAGCGCATCGAAAACCGGGTCCACGTCCACCTCATACGCGCACAGGACCAGCGGCTGCAACCGCCGCCCGATCGGGCTTGCCTCGCGGACGGCGGCCGACAACGAAAATGACAGGTACAGTGCGGGCAACCCCTGACGGTTGAACCGTCCACCCCGGCGGCGGGCGCCCTCGCCGGACAGGGGCGTCCACGCCCATCGCGGGTCATGAGCCCGGTAAACAACGGCCCGAATACGCATTCGCCGCGAACGAGGTCAGGCGTAGCCGCCTTCCAGCACCTGATCGAGGTAGGCATGCACCATCTCGGCTTTCCCCTCCCGCAGCAATTGGCAGGGAGTCATGCCGGCAAAGCCCGGGAGAGGTTCGGACCGAAACCAGGCGTAGGCGACCAGCAGAGAGCCCAGTTCCGCCTCCACGCGATTGAGTATCTCCAGCATCTGCCGCAACCGCATCTGCGTCTTGGGCGCAACGACGCGGGAGGCGCGCGTCAGGGCGTCACGGCTCAGCCCCAGGGTGCCGGCGATTTCGGCCCGGGTCGTCTTCAGTTCAGTGGCCACCGCGCCGGGGGAGAAGCCTTCGTCCGTGGCAAAATTCTGGAGTTGCATGTAAATATCGCATGAATTGACGATTATTCCGTCATATTATGCGTCAATTACGCGTTGTCAACTCCGATGTTGAAGCGGTGGTTGGAAAGCAGGTCGGAGTTCAGGCGAACAGCGCGACGCCTACCGCAGAGGCTGCCTCGTTCAGACGGCGGTCAAGGCTGGCGTCTACGAGTTCTTCTTCTGCGCCCCGCCCCTGCCGATCACCGGAGGATGCGGCTCTCGGCTGAATCCGATTGCGATCAAGTGAGTGGAGCCTCCTCACTCGTGAGAACCAATCGAGTGCCTAGTGCGCCAAGAACGAGGGCTGCACCACGGTCAATATAGACTTTGGCCTGCATGTAGCGTTTCGAAACCACTTGTGTGCTCATGCAGAAGGCCAAGGTCGTGTAAAAGGCCACCTCAACCATGAAGTGATTGATCACGATCACGAAACTCTCGGCGA
>VYEH01000016.1:11865-16248 GCA_009843005.1 Pseudomonadota bacterium
ACGGAAAGGCCAGCCGGAAAAACGGCTACGAGAACCGCTGCCGCGAAGAGTACGGATTTCGGATTGAGGAGATTAACGAGAAAACCCTGCCGGAACGCATGTCTGGCCAGAGGAATTCGCGCGTCGATGGGGGCGGATGCGTTCCTCCACATCTTGTACGCAAGAAACAGAAGATAGGCTCCCCCCAAGACTTTCACTCCGGTGTAGACCATCGGGAACAGTTGGAAAACCACGGCAAGACCGAGCAGGGCCATCATCGTCCATGTACATGCCATCAGACCCAAGCCGATCCCAACCTCTATTCCAGCCGAGCGGCCCCTGCTTGCGGCAGTATGGGTCGCCATCAGCAGGGCTGGCCCCGGGCTCGCAATGGCAACCAGCAGGGCGATGTTGAATGCTACGAGCTGTTCCCAAGTCATTACGCAATCGTGAGTCGAAGGGTTGGGATCAGGTGAGCGGGGACCGCTGGACGAGCCGAGATGAGTCGAATGCGACCGGCGCGATTCGTCCAGACAAATTGTAAGGACAACGGGCGCAAGGGCTCGACCGTCCAGTTGGGCAGAGAAGTCATGTGGCCCCCCAAACCCGGCGAATTATCCTCCCCACGCACAGTAATGCCAATGCCAGCCAGGCAAGCGCTGCGCCGAACAGGGTGTTCAGGAAACTCGGCAGCGGCACGCTGAGGAAATAGGCGTACACCGAGATCGGCGCCGCGATCACCGCCACGGCGACAGCCAATATTCCGGATCGGCGGCTTGCGCCCGATACGCGGTAGATCAACTGAACGGCAATTGTCAGCGGCATTCCCAGAACCCACATCAGTGGCAACCAGTAAACGACCATCGTCAGGAAATTCTCCAGCGGTCGATCATCGTAGATGCCGTATGAGAAATCCCCAACGGCAAAAACGACTGCAATACAGACGGGCAGCCATAACGACCACAGGGCTGTTCGGGCGATCAACTTTTTGCCCGCACCGTCCCGAGCGAGGCCGCGATCAGCGCGAATCCGGTGGCGGCCCATGCCGTTCTTCAATGTGGTGCGGGAGGGACACCTAGAAAGTGTACATGAGGTCCGTGAAGCTACCGGACGGTTCCGGCCCCAGCAGACGTATGCGTATGACGCCTTCGCTGCGTCCGAATACCTGCCGGTAGCGCATTCCGATGGGCGCGAGGTCGAATTCGTACGTTTCTGTCAGGTAAGCCTCGCACCTGTCGTCGTTCGCCTCGTGCGCCAACGACACGTCGATCTGTACGGGATCGGATACCGTAAACCGCCTGTTCGCGACGAGTGTGAAGCGGTGGCGTGCGCAACCGCCGCTGAACGACACGGTGGCGGTCACCGTGCCGTCCTCGATCCCCGGCGCGTTGTTATCCGTGTGCAACTCGAACCGGTCGTTTCCCCAGTGGTCGACAGGCAGGTCCGTTTCGTTGATGACGACCGCGCCCCGGTTGGGCACTGTCGAGTCGTCCGCGTTTCCTCGGGTGACAGCCACGCTCCCGTCTCGAACGGCATCCAGTTCCTGGGCGCCGCAGGGTGCAATCAGGACGACCATGCAAGGCGCCAGCGAGGTGGTTCGCCACCAGCCTAAGTACGGTCGCTTGGCGGTGCCGGGATTGTCAGTCGCCGTGTAGCCCATGGCTGGTCTCGATTGGCTCATGCACCAACGATGTAGCTTCGTTCGCTCATTCCTGAAGAAGTTCGATGATAAACTCGAGGCCGAGTTCCATGGCAAATTTCCCGTTCGAGGCGATCCAGGTCGAATTACTCGACGCAACACCCAGAAATAACGTTGGACCGAGCAATTTACTACCTATACTGTGTGAGCGTGATCGAAAATACTTCACATACGGGAATACCAACAGATGTCGCGGCCTAACCCACACCGGACTGATCCAGACACGGCCAGACCAAACAGGGATACGGATTCCCTACTGCCCGATTCGGCGTCACCGCCAGAGTCCGCCGTTGGGTGGATTCAACTTGGATTTCAGCAGGTCAACGGCCGCATCGATCACCTGGACCGCAGACTCCACCGAATCGAAACCACAGTTTGGGTCGCCACCGGTTGCGTCATCGCCACGATGGCGATTGTGGGCTATGCCGCATCGCTGGCGCACGAATTGCTGTCGCTGTGGATGCAACCATAGCCAATACCTAAATTTGCTGCCGTTTCGAGTCGTGGCATAAACGGCCGTGGCGAACGGAGCGTCGGTGAAACGGCGGTTGGAAGGGAGATTGGGGATTCAGGCGAACAGCACGACGCCTTCCGCAGTCGCTGCCTCGTTCAGACGGCGGTCAAAGCTGGCCAGCGCACTGCTTTCGCGGATCGCGAGTGCGAGATAGCTGGCGTCGTAAGCTGTCAGGCCATGGTTGCGGGCCAGCGCCATGATCTCAACCGAGGCATTCATCACGAACGCCATCAGCGCGCGTGCCCCTCGTGGCGCCAAGACAGAACGTCGGATGTCGTCACGGCTTTCTGCTTCGTCCGCTCCCGGCGCAGTGTCGCGCACAAGGCGGCATGCTCCCTTGCGCTGTTTTCGTCCTTCACGGCCCGGATCTGCTTTGGCGCGAGCGGTCTATCGTAATCAGTCATGGGTATGCCTGCCTTGTGTTGGCGCGGGACTCAATCGCGGCGCAACGCTCCATCAGCGCGTCGAACGGCTCACTTTCGTTGAACAGCATTCCATCGGCCAACATTCTTTCGTAATCGTCGGCCAGCACTCCATGAGCGGCTCCCGAGGGCACGAGTTGCAACCCACCCGAGACGGCCGCTTCGTAGTCGATGCGCTCGCCACGGGCATCATTCTCGATGAAGAATATCGCCTTGTGGCGGGCCACTGAATGGGCAAGCGCCCGGTCGGCCAGCGCACTCGCCGCAATGCCTGCCTCGTCGAGGCGTGCAAGATCGTGCCAGTGACGCGACAGACGTTCGCCCCGGCGACGCTGCTGGCGGCAGTAGACATGAATTGCGGTCGCCTTCTCCCAGAAGGTCCGTTCCGCCAGCATGACGGTGGGACGCGCTTTCGGAAACGCCAAGTCCGGCAAGTAGGGGGCTGCGTCGCAGGCAACAAGTCGGTTCGCGTGCGGTTCTCCCGTAGAACGAGCGCCGAATTCGACCAACACTTCCGGACGCATCATGCCCTTCCGCTGAAACAGCGGTTTGTAGTGCACATAGAGCCGGTCCCCATTGACGCGGATCTCTGCCTCGAAACCCGCCCGTGCAAGCTCTCCCTCGACGTATGGAGAGGCTTCACTCCGAACCCATTCGGCAAGGCGGGCGCGGATCGTGCGCGTCCAGCGCTTCTGCTGACTGCGTGTGGGCGGCAGGGCCTCGTCGCCGGCCCCGGCCACGAGGTCGGGAGCAAAAGCGCGGATGTCGTAGGTGATGTCGACATCTTCCGAAAAACGGCTGATCGCACGCCACACTTTCGAGAGCGAAGTGCCGCCCTTGAAGATCAAGTGTTTCCCGAATGGCGCATCGAACAGCACGCCGAGCGTTGCGACGATCCAGATGTCCTTCTCGAACAGAAAAGCGCGATGGCGGCTGCTGTCCTGAGCAGCAATCAACGCATACCGGCGTTCATCGGCCGAGAGACCCTGGAAAAGCGCGTCAGGCATTCGCGAGTCGCGCGCTTACGGGCTCGGCCATCCAGTTGGGCATGACCGCCCGCGCGGTCGACAGCTCGTCCAGATCCTCATCGGAGAGCATGGGCAGGACAGTCTCCAGATGATCCTCGACCTCTTCGGGACCGAGCCACGCCAGGGCTCGGATGACCTCACCGGCCCTTCGATGCGGAGCCGCCAATTGCCAGCGCGGGGCATGGCGCAGTTCGACCGTCAGTCCGCCGAATCGCAGCCGCCGGTTACGCCCCGAGGTCAGGTAGACTTCGCGCACCGGGTTCTGGGTCGTCAATCCGAGAAAGTTTGCCGCAGCGCCGCCACACGGCACGATGGTTTCGCCCCAAAGCGCTGAAAGGGCTTCGATCACCTTGCCGATACGCGGCGCACACCGCCCGAAGCGAGTCTCGACGGGGCGCACATAGACGCCTTGGCAAACCCGCATGAGCTTGCCCGAACGAGCCAGCCGCGACAATGCCTGATCGACCGCCGCACGGTTGCCAAGATGCAGCAAGATGCCCGGACACAGCGGCGTAGCCTCGGGCAGGCGGCCCGCGTACTCCATGATGCGTTTCGGGAGCCCGCGCATAGTAGGTGTCTCCAATCCGTTTGTCAGAAATATAGTTACTATATTGTCACCTTACAACCCGGAAAGAACTCTATTCTGTAGGTGGAAGCCATGATCAAGTTCGTTACTTCATCGTCCGATGTCGCCGGGCGGTTTCGTACGCTGGAGGAAATGGCCACGCATCTGGAAGCTTG
>VYEH01000016.1:16258-17345 GCA_009843005.1 Pseudomonadota bacterium
GAGGAGGGCAACGGCCACGATCCTGTCACGAGCAGCGTCCGGCTCCAGGGCGCCGTAGGCTGCGGCCAAGAGGAGGATACAAGGCACCAGCGAGCCGGTTCGCTGCCAATTGCGGGCTATGCCGCATCGATTGTGTACGGCAGACGGCAGACGGTTCAACCAAGTCTGTACCCAGCGGCGTCTTTCTTGTACAAGTAATACACACAAAACTTGTTTATTCACGCAGTTATTGTCTGTACCCATTGACTCCCCCGACGGGAGAGCGTACAAAGACTGAACAATGCTCCCTGGCGTCCCGCCGCCCTTCCGAGAAGCGGTTCGGCATGTCAGGCGTACATTTCCAGGATGGGCTGGGCAGCAATACTGTCCAGCCCATTTCATCTCCCCCAAGTACCAATGCACCCTCCGACTATTCAAAGGGAGTTTCTATGGCCAGACTGGCTATCTTCGTCGATGGCGGCTACGTCGCCAAACTGGGCGCGGCGTCGGCCTGGGAAATCGCCACCAAATCCCGGATCGGCTGTGGTGAACGGAGCGTCGTTTTCGGCCTTTACGGAGTTTGATGCTAAGGAATCATATTAGGTAATCCGCGTTTAAAGCGGATATTCGACTATGATTCATCAGAAGCGTTCCGCGCTTTCTTCACCCCTCACAGAGCGGCTGTCCGAGGGGCGCATTACGTTCACCGCCTCGGAGACACAGGCGACGATGGACATCGTCGCCGAACAGTTATAGTAAATTTACCCCGGTTTATAAAAATCTTATAAACCATGATAAGTTCACTATAATTGCCACCATGGACCCAGTAAGCAATCCCTAAGCGCCTGGCGCCGGATCGCCGCCGCCCGAACTGGCCGGCCGCGACGAATTGAGAAGCGCGGTCTCGGTTGCCCTCAAACGTCTGCGTATCGGCCGGCCAGCCAAGAGTGTGTTGCTCGTGGGTTTGCGCGGGGTGGGCAAGACCGTCCTGCTCGACCGCATGCGTTTGGATGCGGATGCAGGCGGAATGACCACATTCTGGGTCGAAGCTCCGGAAGACCGCTCGTTGCCGGCCATTCTCGCGCCCCAGTTGAGAGCCGCACTGCTC
>VYEH01000016.1:17355-19471 GCA_009843005.1 Pseudomonadota bacterium
GCACTGCTCAAACTGTCGCTTAATGAGCGGGCGAAGGAACTGGCGGTTCGAGCGCTCCGAGGTCTTGCCGGGTTTGCGCGGGCGCTCAAGGTCAGATACCAGGATATCGAAGTCGCGCTTGATTTCGACCCCGAACCCGGCCTGACGGACAACGGCAATCTCGAACAGGATCTTCAGGCGTTGCTGGAAGTCGCGGGCCTGGCAGCCAGCGAAGCGGCGACGGCGCTGGTAGTGTTCGTCGATGAACTACAGTACGTCGAAGAAAACGAACTCGCCTCGCTGATTACCGCCCTTCACCGGATCGCGCAACGCAAACTTCCCGTCGTTCTGGTCGGCGCCGGACTGCCACAGTTGCGCGCCCGCATGGGCCGCGCCAAATCCTACGCCGAGCGATTGTTCGATTTTCCGGACGTCGGTCCGTTGCCGCCGGAAGCGTCCAGATACGCGATCGAGAAGCCGGCTCGAGACGAATGCGTGGAAATCACTGCGGACGCGTTGGACCGAATCGTCACAGAGACACAAGGCTATCCGTATTTTCTCCAGGAGTGGGGCAAACACGCATGGGACGCCGCGGATGAATCGCCGATCGACCTTGATGACGTCGAAACCGCCTCGCTGACAGCCGTCGCCGCCCTCGACGCGAGCTTTTTCCGGGTACGCTTCGACCGGCTTACCCCGCTTGAAAAGCGATACCTGAGAGCCATGGCCGAACTCGGCGCGGGGCCGCATCGCTCCGGGGAGATCTCGGATGAGTTGGGCAGAGCAGTCACATCGCTTGCTCCAACGCGAAACCAACTGATCGCAAAGGGCATGGTGTGGAGTCCGGGACATGGCGACACCTCATTTACTGTGCCGCTATTCGACGGGTTCATGAGGCGGATCATTCCTGGCGAGGAGTGGAAGTCAGGTTAGCTGGACGTTCTCCCGGAATCTTGTCCTGATAGAGTCACACAGCCAAGGCTGGCTCGCCGCACTTTTCGCGAGAGGGAAATCGGTCAGATTCGCCTGACCTTCCTCGATAACCATCTGCCCGCCTTCGCCCTCAAACTGTCCTACGAACCGGGACCATTTCCGTTTACGCTACCGACCTTTTTCTATGGGGGGTAATCACTACTCGCTATAGTTCCGAAGATTTCTTGGGACTTGCCAAAAACAGGCAATCAAGAAATTGCAGATTCTATTCCCTATTGTCGTATGGAAAATTTCGAGCAACACCTCGCATAAGATTTTCGGCGACCCCCTCCGGCGTGCTGCCTAGTCCACCGTCGATTTCGTGATCGTAACTCCACAGAAGAAAGCCGTCTTCTCCATCATGAACTGTCATTGACGTATCCACTCGATTGGTTACGCCAACTCCAAACAAAAGCGTTGTGGCAATTGCTGCGCCGGTACCCATCGGACGACTTCGGCCAATCGTACCGGAGACAATCGCGTCGACCCCCAGAATATCTGCCAGTTCGGCCCTGGTATAAGACAAATAAATTGCCCTGTAGTCCGCATCGGCGCGATTTAGCAATACATTTGTAGTGTCGATATCCTGAAAATCGACCGAGTATTGACCTTGCGCGTAGCGTTGCAGGAACTGAGTATAGAGTTGTCGCTGAAAAGCGTAGGCCTCGTCCCGCTCCTGTTCCCTCAAGTCCTCTTCTGTAAGCCCTTCGGGTAGTTCTCGAAGACTGATTGACACATCAAACGGCAGAAGCGCTACTGTTTCGTGCTCCGCGGTTCTATCGTTGAAATCTGCCGCCGTGTAGACAGTTGCGCATCCGGCGACGCCCAGCATGAGCACTGGGAACATCCATCGTAGTCGATTATGCATTGACCTCATGAGTTTTCCTTTGGGTTAGCGATCAACCCTGTGGATCGAATAATCGCCGACGATTCTAATGGCAACAGAGAACCTATTACCAGGGTCCACCATCGACGATTTCTACAGCAAGCACATACGGAGAAGGAGATCCGCCATCGTCATGGTACATCGATGCGCTGATGGGACACTTGTATCGGCCGTACTACGTCGACCGAGTCCGCGACTGCCCCCCCGCATATTAAGCGGCGAAAGTCCAGAACGGCCTTGTTTGCGCGCTTACCAGTAGCTTTGGCGTTACCGCAAAAG
>VYEH01000016.1:19481-30147 GCA_009843005.1 Pseudomonadota bacterium
AAAAGCATCCGCCAAGCCACGCCTCCGCGAGCGTCGGTCATTCCGGCACGATGACCGAAGTTCTCCGCAAAGGAGAGTTCCGCCGCCAAGCGTCCCGGCCCGAGCGGGCGCTCATGTGCGAGCGTCAGTCGCACCTCCCGCCGCTCCGGAGATAGCGGCACGGAGGCCGTTTCGTAGAAGGGTTGGCCGTGCTTCAGGCCAGCCATGTATGTGAGCGTGCCGGCCCCGGTCTCGGCGCGGGCGGGCTGTGACAACGCGAACCGCATGCGGGTATCGTCGGCACGCCGTTCGAACGCGGCTTCCCATGTCGACAGGATGTGCGCCTCTACATCCAGCATAGTCCCGGCAGCCAGCCAGACATCTCCGACGGCCAGCGTTCCCGAAAGGGTCGCTCGCCAAACATCCGTAAGTTCGAACGTCGCCGTCCTTCCTAACCACGCAGATGCGGACTCCGCCCGGTTGCCAAACGCGCCTGCAGTGCGCCCGCCCATCCACGAGCGTGAGTCCCTCAGATAACCCCATCGGTATCCGTCCGCCGGGGCGTTTTCAATGCCCACGCGTCCGTCTCCGCGCAGCAAGTGGATCTCCGCTTCGGCGAGCGTGTCGGACGGAAACGCGCTGGACCGTACTGGAATGGCTGCGACACCGTGGGTAAACCCCGCGTGCGGTGTGGCGCGAATCGAATCGCCTTCGGCCGTACTCCATTCCGTTTCTGCCGCGTCCACTCTCCGATCGCAGTCGTTATCCCATTGTCCCGCGCAGCGTCGGATTTCAGACCACAGTTTGTCCCACGCGTTGGATCTTACCCATGCCGCTAGCCTGAAATCGTCAAGGGCGTCGTGATAGTCCTGTTGCGCGTCTTGAAACTCATCCTGGGCCTGTTCGACGGCTTCCTCTTGCTCGCGCTCGCGCGTGTTGAATTCCGTTTCGGTGATGTCCTCCCACACGTCTTCGTGCTGCGCGAGAGCGCTGGACGCGATTAGGTATATCGGGATCATCGCCAGAAAGCGTTTCGTAATCATAAGGCTCCCATCGGTCTGTCCGCTGGCGCTCGGCGTTGCATTCTACCCTACGGGCTTTCGCACGGATTCGGATCTCGCGCGTGGTGTAATTCACTTGTTGTGGATTTCGATTTCATGGAGTCGCCGGATATTAAGAACCCCTTCGCTCCTGATGTTTCATTCGTAATGTCGTCGTGGGGCTTCATGTCCAGCCAGATGTCCCCGATCACCACTTGCTCGAATTGCACCCGGCGGGCCACTGATCATTGATCAGCCAGAGGGCGATCTGGATTATCGAATCATCGCGGAACTCACCGACAAGCTGCATGAAGCAATGCAGAATCGGCAACTTATTTTTGCCAGCCGCAATGCCAATATCGTTGTAAACGGCTCCGCCGAACTAGTTGGCCACTTGGATTTGAAAGATAGTGGTGATCGTAGGTTTGTGATCACCGTCGCTATTGACAAGCTGGAGGTCTGCAAGGTGATTTCGTCGACCATGGAGGGCGGCGAAAAAGCCTTTAAGGATCGACAGGACAAATTCGGCTATTAGGCTGCAGCCAGTGGAAGTAAGTACCAAGCACTGCACTCGCCTTACGATTCTAATTCGTATCCGTGAAACGCCGCTTTAAGCTTCTGCGAGACTGGATCGCTCTCCGCAACGAGGACCTCAGTCACAACCGCACGTACGAACTCTTCCAAGTCATCGCCCCTGGAGGAAATTGCAGTCTTCCCCGACTGAGTGTCCTTCACCGAAACATCACCTACTTCCCAAAGTGCAAGAAACCGAGAAGCGCTGCTCAGCGCCCACCGCCTAGTCCGGCTCGCGGCTCGCTTTTGGACGACTCGGCCGGCGATTAAGAAAACCGCGATGCCAACCGGCACCGAGAGCAGCCCGATCAGCCACCCGTAGCCTATGAAGGTGAAGACAATTGCAGCAAACGTCCCCCACATTGCTAAGAAATTTTCGTAACCTCGATGTCCTAGGCACCCCGGCGTGTTCGCTCTAGCTAGGTTCACTCCTAATGCGAACCTTTGCTCATCAATAAGAATCTTCAGAGCTGGAAATGCTTTCAAATTTTCGGGGCTTATATACGTGAGTGCCGAAACTAGGGTTTAACGAAAGGGAGCGGCGCTTAGAATGGAAATTACATGTCTAAGCGCCGAAAGGCGAGGAGTAAGAAATGAGCAATGGGCTTGATTCGGAGATTAAACAGAAGAGGTGGGACGCCATCACCAGTTGGGGGAATTGGATTTTCAAAGGATTTTTCTCTGTCATGGTCATATGGGCAGGGAGTCGATGGAGCAGGGAGTGGTCAGATATTGTCTCTATCCATATTAATTGGACGGTGGGGGGATAGGTCAGCGAACTGAATTCGGGTAAGCGTAGTGCTTTTCGAGCTACGTAACGAGGATACTGCCCTCTGGTGACCACTAGGCGTAATTAAAAATCGAGGGCAGTGTTCTTCCTGGGGGGAGGATGGGGGGCGGTTACCGATTGGTGACCTAAGATGGGACTCGAACCCATATGACCCGTAGGTCTCCCGATTTCGAGTCGGGCGCGTCTACCAATTCCGCCACTAGGTCGGCCAAGTCGGACTTGCCGCCCCCGCGATGCGGATTCTACAATAGATGGCGTGATTACTCAGCGGGAACCCGATGCCGGGTTTCCTGCCGAATACAACAGCCTTTACCAGCGCGGGGTAGCTCCCTGCGCTTGGGCGAATAGGCGGGGTACTTCAATTTCCGTTGAGTAATCACAAAACCCGGCACCATATGTGCCGGAGACAGGCGAACCCCTGCCAAAGTGCGATTTCAGCAGGGGTTCATACCGCGCAGAGGGGTATGGATACCGAGCGCGGCGGGGCCACCATACGGGGATGCCCGCCATATAGCAAACCTCTTTGTGCAACTACTTGCACGGGAGGTTGTTATGCGACTATACACGATGATGGGAATGTTGATTTTTGCCTTGTTAGCTTCAGACACGATGGGGCAAACAGTGGAAAGCAATCACGAATTAATCAAGGCCAACACAGGCCGCATCAGTTCGAACGCCAACGCCATTGCGGCGAATATGAACTCCATCGGTCAGAACGCCAGCGCGATCAGCGACAACCGTAACATGATCGGTGAGTTGAGTGATTATCTAGACGAACTTGTGGATACGCCGGACATTGCGGAGGTGCCTGGAGAGTGGTCCCTTTACTGGATTGTCGAAGGGGCTTGCGGTCAGGCGATTCTTTTTTTCGAAAACGACGAGCACATATTGGCCGGTGCAAGTCAGTGGAGACTTCTAGACCGAAACTCGTTGACTGCGCTCTGTCAGGTCGATTTGTACATAAGCGAGCGTTGGGCCGCCGCCCTAGAGGGCGCGGCGCATATTTGGGCCGTGCATGAGAGCGGGCTGCAAGCGGTCTTTTAGGCCAGTATCGGATGAGAAACCTCTTGCATTGTTCGGGACTCTCGTTGATGGACGTATTCTCCTTGTTCCCCGACGATAAGGCTGCGGAGGAGTGGTTTATCCAACAGCGGTGGCCGACTGGCGTGTGCTGCCCACACTGCGGTTCAATGAACGTGCAATCAAGTGCAGCCCACAAGACGATGCCCTTCGGTTGCCGCGAATACAAGCACTGCGGAAAGCGATTCAGCGTCCGCACCGGGACCGTGATGCAATCCAGCAAGCTTGGTTATCAGGTGTGGCTGATTGCCATGTACCTGCTTTCGACTAATCTCAAGAGTGTGAGCAGCATGAAGTTGCATCGCGATCTGAATATCACACAGAAATCAGCTTGGCATCTGGCCCATCGTTTGCGCCAGGTGGCTCTCAGCACCCGAGAGCCCTTCTCCGGTCCCGTAGAAGTGGATGAGACGTATGTGGGCGGGCTCCGCAAGAACATGCATGCCTCGCAGCGCAAGGACCTTACGGGGCGCGGAGCGACCGGCAAGACTGCGGTGGTAGGCGTCAAGGACCGTGACAGCAATCAGGTTCGCGTCAAGGTGGTCGAAAAGACCGATGCGGAGACCCTGCATGGATTCGTGGCCGACAACGTGGACCCCGATGCCAAGGTCTACACCGACGATGCGCGGGCCTACAACGGGCTCCCCTTCGACCATGAGAAGGTCCAGCACTCAGTTGCCGAGTATGTGAACGGCCAGGAACATACCAACGGGATTGAAACGTTCTGGTCGATGCTCAAGCGGGCCCACAAGGGCACCTTCCACAAGATTAGCCCGAAGCATCTGCATCGGTACGCGGGGGAATTCGCGGAGCGTCACAATGTCCGCAAGCTGGATACCCTTGAGCAGATGGGTATCATGGCGCAGGGTATGGTGGGCCGCAGGCTCAAGTATGAGGAGTTGGTAGCGTGAGTGCGGAAGATAGAGAAAGCCGAAAAAGTTGGGTGCGGGTGGTTGTAACTTATGGCGCTGCGGGATTTTTGTTTTTAGGGGGTACAGCCCTCATCATTGTTTTGCTTTTTCTAGGCAATAATCAAGAGGCGTTAGCTCTGTTCCAGACACTAGTACCTGTAGCTGCTGCTATCGTGAGTTACTGGTTCGCTGGGCGAGGAAAAACCTCCGCTGATAGCCAGGGCGGCAACAACGGCTAGCGGGACCCCGAAGAATGCAGCCATCGTAATTACAAAGGCGTCTAACCCCGATTTTCTAAGGTATTTCCACATGACTAAGCAAGATACAGCGTTCCGTAAGCGGAAGAAAGTGGTTGAGGTAGCTCGCCCGGACTATCAGCCGACCGAGGCTGAGAAGCGGGAAGATATGCGAGTGGGCTTGAATTTCGAGGAATTGACCCAAGCTGTGCTACAGGACGTGGAAGTGCGTCAAACCGATAAACCTAGATCAAAGGAGTAGCCTGTTATTTCTGACGGCACTATGGAAGAGTTGACCAACGCTGATGTGATTCGGTTGGTAGATGCTGGAGTTTCCTCATTCGCTATCAGGACAAAAATAGCGAATTCAATTCCGAACTTCGATGTTTCAGTGGATGCGCTAGTGGAGTTGGGACATAAGGACGTTCCGGGGGACGTTATAGATGTCATGATTGAAGAGTCCACTTAATCTTCGGCACTCACGTATATAAGCAAATTTTCCACGCCCAGAGCGCCTCCAAGCAATCCCCCTCGTGACGAATTCCATCAACCATACACGACGACGGGAGGTGAGTCCTTTCGAAGCCAGCGTGACTTTCTTCGGTTAGTGCTCAGTGCACCGGCAACGCAGATGCCACTTTGGCACATACGTTTCGTCAAGGATCTCGAGAAAACCGCTCCGCACTATCCACCTCACAGACATAGTCATACCACGGCGTATCCTCCGACACCCGGCTGAATTCGATGCGACCAGAATACGGTTCGCGCATGTAGACAGGATCTTCGTGAGTAACCTCCACCACGAGCCTGGTATCGTCCTCGCCGATGAAGTAACGCTCGACGACCATTTTCTGGGCGCTGGACGGCACGTCGGCTCCGCTGCCGTTGGGATGGACTGCGATGCCCAGCCCCCACGCCGACGGGGGATACCCGCTGCTTTTGACAATTAGCGTGTCGCCTTCGATCCTCCCGCTCACGGTTCCCAGCACGCCGGTCGGCTCTGCCTGTCTGGACTCGCCATTCAAGGGAACCGTTCGGGTGATGTCGTACGCCTCATGATGGAAGAAGACCTCGCCTTCCCGAAACTCGATGGAGCTGAGATACGGCGCATAGAGGAGGTCGGGGATGCTGATGGGCTCGCACGTATTGGCGGGCGAAAGCTGGGGATCGTAGTTTCGCCACGCGTCCCACCCGGCGTCGGTCAGCGGCAGCGGGGATTCGGGGTGCGTGACCGGGGGCGGCGCCAGCCAGCGGCCTGCCAGGCGCTCGATGCCGGCCGTCGGCTGTGCTCCGGGGTCGGCGCGGTCGGCCGTGGGCGGTCCTCCGTAGCGGGTTCCGTCCGCCGCGGTAAACGCCTGGCCCCAGATGAGCGGGTTGTTGGGCACAAGGTTCGGCCACGCGTCGATGGTGATGGAGTCCCCCGGCTGAAACGTGTCGGGGTGGACGCCCAGGCGCCTGAGATGCACGACCGAGGCGGCCTCGACTTCCCACCGCTGCATGACGCCGTCCTCACCCGGGGCATCGACGAAAAAGAACGAGTGGGGGCTCCGCAGATCGACTTCGGCCACCACGCCCTGAAGCTCGATGGACCGGTCCGGGTCGTAGTGCATGCGGAATGAGTGGTGGGCGTCGGCGCTGCCGAGGTAAATGCCCGCCATGATCGCGATACAGGAAAAAAATGACTTTGCCATGTTTACCGTAGGGTCTCCGTTGCTACCTTTGATATTGAGCATTCGATCTCAAGATGGACAGAAGGCCCTGCACCTTACGACGCAGGGCCTTTGTTGAGGCGCTCCAACCAGCATGTCATCGCCGGATGGAAGCCTGCTGCCAGCAGGCAGTCCTACAAGCCCGATTCATCGGGAACAAACGAATTGTGACGCCTCGCATTCCCCAACTCAACAGTCTGGGAGATAGCCGCCTTGGTCCAAGTTCAATTCTGCCTAACGCGCTTCCTTTTCGAGCCCTTCATTCTTGCGTTTCGAGAAGCCAGCGAAGATGCCGGTCCGCGCCCTCCAATCGCATCGCAAATCCGAAAATGGCGCCCAGCATTTGCTCATGTAGCTGCATGTGCCAATTCTCATCGTCGCCGTCTTCGTTCACCGACTTGCGCTCGGTGAACACGAGAGCATGCCCACAAAGGCATCGTGCTGTTCCCGACGCCACTCTTCTACGAAATTGCGAACCATAATGATAGCGTATATGCTGTCACTTAATGGCATCCAGGATCGTGATCGATACAAATGTGCTGGTGTCCGCGATCCTGTCGCCTGACGGCGCGGCGCGGGAAGTCCTGCGGCGATGCCTGATGGGAGAAGCTCGGCCGCTTATCGGCAATGCTCTCTTCATGGAATATGAGGATGTCCTTTCGAGAGACGGGTTATTCGCGGATGCGCCGATCGGTTCGGTCGACCGGGCTGCGCTGCTGGATGCCGTTCTCGGCGTCTGCCAGTGGACCAACATCTCGTTCCTGTGGCGCCCGAACCTACCGGACGAGGCCGACAATCATCTGATTGAATTGGCGATCGCGGGCAATGCGAAGTGGATTGTGACGGGCAACGTCAGGGACATCGCGCAGGGCGAATTGGTATTTGACAGTTTTCGTATCGTCACGCCGGGCGAGTGGCTGAAGGAGGAGTAACGAGATGGCAACGCTGACGATTCGGATCCCCGATGCCCACCGGGACCGTTTGGCCGCCATGGCCGCACGCCGTGGCGTAAGCCTGAACAAGTTGATGGAAGAGCTGTCGGTGCGGGCATTGACCGAACACGATACCGAAATGCGATTCCGGTTGCGTGCAACGCGCGGAGATACGGCACGCGGGCTGGAATTGCTCGATGTATTGGACCGCCGGCACTCGTCGGTCAACGACCGCTGACTCGCGCTCTCTGATCGAAAGAAATCAATCCACAACTTCAGGTACGCAATTGTACGGCCCGACCGGCGAGGTCGTGCGCGCCATGACGCGCTGGCCGGTGACCGGGCCGGTGAAATGGACCGGGTCTTCCGCAGTCCAGTCGACCAGCAGGTCGCCTTCTTCGTTCACCGACAGGCGCTCGGTGAACACGAGTTCCGGGGAATTCAGGATGCCGGCGCCGTTTGGAAGCAGGACCCCGGGCTCGAACCGGGCGGTTTCGATGACCAGGATCTCGCCCTCCCACCGGCCGATGGAGTGCCCCAGCGTGCTGGGCGCAACCTCGTCGGGATGCCCCGTCGCACCCATGTTCACCACGCGGACCGAATCCATGAACTCGGCCTGAATCACCAGGTCCCCTCCCTCCGGGCGGATCGCCACCGTATGGCCAGGCTGATCCCACAGTTTCAGCGGGCTGCTGGGACTGCAGCGCAGCACCGGGCTGTCGAAAACCTCGTCGTAGTCGGCGTGGACGCGCGCGCCTTCGGGAGTGAACAGGTGGTCGTAGGGGTCCTGCCGCCCGCCGCCGGGGAAGCGTTTCCGAATCCAGTTCCCGGTCACGGTGCCCGGGTTCTCGCTGGCAAAGTGCAGGTTGAACTGGGTCTGCCGCCTATCGAGTGTCCGGCCGACGAATACGCGGCCGTCCGCGTGGGTGCTGGCGCCGAACTCGCAGCCCAGCGGATCGCGCCGGGCGGCGACGCCTTCGACGACTATCGCCTCGCCCGGTTGAAAACTGTCCTCGGTCACGCCCCTGCGCGATAGCTGGCCTCGGCTCGCCATTTCGCAGGTCCACAGCACCGTGGCGCCGCCCTCGTTCAGCGCTTCGATCGTCAGCGACGAATGGGGGTTGCGGAAGTCGAAACTCACCACGGTGCCTTCGATGCGGACGGGGCTGTTCGGGTCGTAGTGGACGGCGAATCCGTGGTGGGCGCTGGCGGGCGCCGCGAGTGCAACCAGTAGGGTTGCCGCGACCGCCATCAAACGTAGGTATGGATGGTTCACTGGATTCCCTCTCTATTCGGTCTTCACGTAACGGCAAATCCCGCGAAAGGGGCGCCATTTCGCAAATCAGTCGTCATAGAATGCCTCCGGTTCGATGGGCAGCCGGACTTCCGTCCCCAGCCGTGCCGAGCGGTCCATGGCCATGGTCAGCATAAGATTCCTGTGGCCGTCCGCGGCGCTGGCATGGGGTGTTTCCAAGCCCATCATGACACGGCTGAACCACGACATGGTTTCCTCGCGCATCGGACCCCAGAATTGCTTGTTCCAGATGTCGCCCGGGGGATAGCTGGTCAGGAAGTCCACGTGGCGCTCCATCGGCGGCTCGAATTCTCGGGTCGTATAGCCCGCCGGCAAGGATTCTTCCGTCGCCAGGACCAGGTCCCGATGGGTGTCCTCCACGTCGATCACGCCCTTGGTGCCGACGATGCCGATCTCGATGCCGTACACGGCGCCGGGCCAGACCACCGGCAGCGCCCAGCTTATGTTCATGGAGAAGATCGTGCCGTCGTCCATGGTGAACAGGCCGAAGGTCGAGTCCTTGGTGCCCAGTCGGGCCAGCACCTTGTCGGTCGATCGCGCATAGACGCTGACCGGCGTCTTGCCTTCCATGAGCCACATGGACATGTCCAGGCTGTGGGTGCCGGAGACCACCATCGGGGTGAGGTTGCGGCGATCGCGGGTCTTCTCGATGGTGGCGATGGGCACCATGCGGTTCATCAGCGCGCGGGTGATCACCGAATGCACCTCACCGATCTGCCCGGCCGTCAGGCGTTCCTTGATGGTCAGGAAACGGCGGCGAAACCGCTGCGTGTAGCACATACGGGCATCGACGCCGGCCGCCTCGATGGCCGCGAGGACTTGCGCCGACTCGCGGGCGTCGGTGGCCAGGGGCTTCTCGATGAGCAGCTTGAGCCCGCGATCCACGGCGGCCAGCGTCGGGGACGTGTGGTTGTTTTCGTCGGTGAGGATCATCGCGGCGTTCACTTCCGGGCGGCTGAGCAACTCGTTGAAGGACGTGGTAAAGAAATCAGCGCTGGTGTCTTTCGCCAGTTGCCGCCCGGCTTCTTCGCGCGTGTCGCACAGGCCGAGCCATTCGATGCCGGGAAACTGACGCGCACACTGGGCGCGAATGCGGCCGATGGTGCCGCAACCGACGATGGCGAGGCCGATTGGATTGTGACCGCTCATTCAGTTCGGTTCCCTGCCTGCGTTACGGTAAGCGTTGGCGACTATACATCAGGTCGCCTTTGACAAGGCGTGAGTCCGGGCGCATAGTCCCCGCATGCCGGCAACATTCGACACGCTGGCCGCATCGGAGGCGCTGCAGGCCGTAGGCGTCGAGTCCGGTCAAGCGCGCGCCATCGCCAACCAGTTGCGTCTCGCCGCTGGCGCGGGGCAAGGTGTCACCCACCCCGAAATTGAGGCCGCGCTAGCGAAGCTTGAGACGAAATTGCTTGATCGAATCGCCGAGAGCGAGCGCCGCACCACGGCGCAGCTATGGCGGCTGTTCGGCGGTATCGTCGCGGTCGCCGGCTTAGTGGTGGCGCTCATCAAGTATCTGCCCTGAGGCTGCACCAGCAGTTTGTTCCCCTCGTACGCAAGGCGCCTGGTTAGCGTGACACCTTCGAATCATCGCGCCTGAAAATGCCGTCATAGAAAGTGTAAAGCACTACCAACAGCAGCACCGTACCCAGCTTCCGATCCCAAAGCACCGAGAGGATGCCCGTATCCTCGAACACGAGCAACGCGCGACGCAGATTCTCGTCGGCCAGTGGACCCAAAATCACCGCCAGCACCATGGGAGCCAGCGGAAAGCCGAACCGGTGTAGAACGAAGCCGACGAGTCCCGAGGCGAGCATGACGTAGACATCGAAGAAGTTGAGGTTGACCGCAAACGCGCCGAGCACGCAGATGGGCAGGATCACCGGCATCAGCAGCGTCTTCGGCAGGCTGAAGAGCTTGACACAGGGCTTGATGAGCGCAATGGCCATCCCGTACATGAAGAAGTTCGCGATGATGAGGCCGATGTAGATGAAGTAGATCAGGCCCGGATTCTCCACCTGGATAAGCGGCCCCGGTACCACGCTCTTCAGTTGCAGGGCCGCCAGGATGGCCGCGGCCGGCGCGTTGCCGGGGATGC
>VYEH01000292.1 GCA_009843005.1 Pseudomonadota bacterium
GAAAGTGGATCCACGCATCGTCCTTCCGACGGTCGAAACGCGCGGGCAACCCGGGCAGGAGTACGAATCGATGAACAGATTTCTTGCGGCAGCGGCCTTGTTGGGTCTCGCGATTTGCGGTACGGCGCAGGGCCAGGAGTGCACCCAGGTCATTGAAGGCAACGACCTGATCCAGTGGAACGTGTCCGAGATTCGCGTCAGCGCCGCATGCGAAGAGGTGACGATAAACCTGATTCACACCGGTCAGCTTGCCGCCAACGTCATGGGCCACAACTGGGTGTTGACCACGGCCGCCGATTACATGCCTCTGGCCACGGTCGCGGCGGCGGCGGGGCCACCAGAATACCTGCCGACCGACGATCCCCGGATCATCGCCGCGACCGGAATGATCGGAGGCGGAGAGGAGACGTCGGTGACCTTCAGCCTCGCCGGGCTCGAGCCCGGAGGCGCTTATACGTATTTCTGTTCGTCTCCCGGCCATTACGTCCTCATGAACGGTAGCTTCATCATCGAATAGGCCGGTGACCGGGCGACCGCATTTCCGGTGCGCAACGCTCTGGCAACGAGATAGTCAAATAAAGGGCCCCGACTCCCCATGGTTGTAGCAGTCGCACTGATATTGCTCGTGTTGGCCACGCTGGCCTTCCACTTCCTGAGCCCGTGGTATTTCACACCGCTGGCTTCCAATTGGGGCTTGATCGACCTGACGGTGAACGTCACGTTCATCGTGACAGGGCTGGTCTTCGTGGCTGCGAACCTGTTCATGGCGTGGTGCGTCATTCGCTACCGCCACCGCGCCGGACACAAGGCCGACTACGATCCCGAGAATACGAAGCTCGAGACCTGGCTTACGGTGGGCACGAGCATCGGCGTGGCGGTCATGCTGGCGCCGGGACTGGTGGTCTGGGGGCAATTCGTCAACGTGCCCGACGAAGCCCGGGAATTCGAGGCCGTGGGCCAGCAGTGGCACTGGAGCTACCGCTTCCCCGGCGACGACGGTGAGTTCGGCAACGTCGACATCCGGCACATCACGCAGGAAAACCCGTTCGGCATGGATCCCGATGATCCCACCGGCCGGGACGACATTCTGATCGCCAGCCCCATCGTGCACCTGCCCGTGGATCAGCCCATGCGGGCCTGGTTGCGTTCCAGGGACGTGCTTCACGATTTCGCGATTCCGCAGTTCCGGGTGAAGATGGACCTGGTACCCGGCCACGTTTCCTACCTCTGGTTCACGCCCACTTCCGTGGGCGAGTATGAAATTCTCTGCGAGGAACTCTGTGGCTTCGCTCACCACACCATGAGGGGACGCGTGGTGGTCGATGAGCGCGCCGACTTCGAGGCCTGGCTGGACAGTCATCCCACATTTGCGGATACCATGGAACGCGGCCTGGGCGACGCGGAGCTCGGCCAGGCAAGCTACGCGCTATGCGGCGCCTGCCACGGTCAGGAGGGGCAGGGCATGCAGATACTGAACGCGCCTGCCATCGCCGGAATGGACGTGGAGTATACGGCTCGGCAGCTGCGCTACTACAGGGACGGCGTCCGCGGAACCCATCCCGAGGACATGGTCGGCGCGACCATGCGACCGATCATGGCCGCGATTCCGGACGATGAGGCGATCCTCAACGTTTCGGCCTATATTGCAACCATGCCGGCGCAGCCGCTGGAGGAAACGATATTCGGGGACGTGGAACGCGGGGAGCGGATTTACGGCAGTTGCGCGGCCTGCCACGGCGCCAATGGCGAGGGCATCTGGGCCGTGAACGCCCCGGCGCTGGCGGGTCTGAACGACTGGTACCTGGCGGCGCAGTTGCGGAACTTCCGGGACGGAATTCGCGGCGCCCATCCCGGGGACCTGTACGGCGACCAGATGATGCTGATGGCGGATATCCTGCCGAGCGACGATGATGTAGATGACGTGGTCGCCTACCTTAATACCTTGAGCGGGGGAACCAACTGATGGCGTATGTAGCGATCGCCGACCGCGATCAACACCTTCACGATCCCGACACTTTCATTACGAAGTACATCTGGAGCCAGGATCACAAGGTGATCGCGATCCAGTACGCGTTGACTGCCATATTCGTCGGGGTGGTGGCTCTGGTGCTGTCGCTGCTGTTCCGGCTGCAACTGGGTTTCCCCGACACCTTCAACCTGGTGGATCCCAACCAGTACTACCAGTACGTGACCATGCACGGCATGATCATGGTCATCTACCTGTTGACAGCGCTGTTCCTGGGCGGTTTCGGCAACTACCTCATACCGCTGATGTGCGGCGCCCGGGACATGGTCTTCCCCTACATGAACATGCTCAGCTTCTGGGTCTACCTGCTGAGCGTCATCGTGTTGCTGGCCAGTTTCTTCGTGCCGGGCGGGCCCACCGGCGCCGGCTGGACGCTCTATCCGCCCCAGGCCATCAGCGAAGGTACCCCGGGCATCGGGGGCGGCATCGTGCTGATGCTGGTTTCGCTGGCCATCTTCATTGTCGCCTTCACCATGGGCGGGCTTAACTACGTCACCACGGTGCTGCAGGCGCGTACCCGCGGCATGACGCTGATGCGTATGCCGCTGGCAGTCTGGGGCATCTTCGTCGCCACGATCCTGGGCTTGCTGGCGTTTCCGGCCTTGCTGGTGGCGGCGGTCATGATGACGCTCGATCGGGTCGTCGGGACCAGCTTCTTCATGCCGGAAATGCTGTCACTGGGCAGGGAACTGGACTATGGCGGCGGCAGCCCGATCCTGTTCCAGCACCTGTTCTGGTTCTTCGGGCACCCGGAGGTCTACATCGTCGCGCTGCCCGCCTTCGGAATCGTCTCCGACGTGCTGAGCGTGCACGCGCGCAAGAACATCTTCGGCTACAGGATGATGGTGTGGGCGATCGTGCTAATCGGCGCCCTCAGCTTCGTGGTCTGGGCGCACCACATGTACGTCAGCGGCATGAATCCCTATTTCGGGTTCTTCTTCGCCACCACCACGCTGATCATCGCGGTACCCACGGCCCTGAAGGTCTACAACTGGATACTGACCCTGTGGCGGGGCGACATCCACCTCAGGGTGCCCATGCTGTTTGCCATCGGCTTCATCTTCACGTTCATTCATGGGGGGCTGACCGGACTGTTCCTGGGTAACGTCACGGTGGATCTGCCGCTGTCCGACACCTACTTCGTGGTGGGCCACTTCCACATGGTCATGGGCGTGTCGCCGGTGCTGGTGGTGTTTGCGGCCATCTATCACTGGTTCCCGAAGATCACCGGGCGCATGTTCAACGAGGCGCTGGGCAAGGCGCATTTCTGGCTGACGCTGCTGGGCACCTATTCCATCTATCTTCCCATGCACTACCTGGGAATCCTCGGCGTACCGCGGCGCTACTACGCCTACGGCGACACCGATTTCATCCCCGCTTCGGCGCAGACGCTCAACTCGGGCATCACCGTCGCCGCACTGATCGTGGCCGCCGTGCAGGTCCTGTTCTTCGTCAACGTGATCTGGAGCCTGTGGCGAGGGCCGAAGGCCGATCCCAACCCCTGGCGGGCGACCACGCTGGAGTGGTTGACGCCGGATACGCCGCCAAAGCACGGCAATTGGGGCCCCGAGCTTCCCGAGGTGCATCGCTGGCCCTACGACTACAGCGTTCCCGGGGAGGCCGAGGACTTTATCCCGCAAACCGAGCCGCCCCACGCCGGCGTGGTGGCCGGGCGCGACCACGGCGTGCATCACTGATGAACATTTCCGTCCTCTTTGCGGCCCTGGGCGGCGCCATACTGGTGTGGCTGTTCCTGCTGCAGCGCCTCAAGACCAAGCCCTGGGTGGAACAGGGCGTGATCGAGGAAGGCGGCGCCGTCAACGCCGCGCCGGAACGGGTCGGCCTCTGGGTATTTCTGGCCGTGGTCACCAGCCTGTTCGGACTCTTCGCCATCGTCTACAACATGCGCTCCCAGTTCCCGGACTGGCGGCCGCTGCCGGACCCCGGCCTGTTGTGGGCGAACACCGCGGTGCTGATTCTGGCCAGCGTCGCGCTGCAGCGTGCACGCGGCGCCGTGGCGCGCGAAGACCTGGAAGGGCTGAAGCCCAATCTGACGGCCGCGGGCGTCCTGACGTTGGCCTTTCTGGGCGGCCAGTTGCTGGTCTGGCGCCAGTTGATTGCGTCCGGATACTACCTGGCCACCAACCCCGCCGATGCATTCTTCTACATCCTCACGGCGCTTCACGGACTTCACCTGGCGGGCGGGCTGTGGTTCTGGGCGCGGGCTGCGGGCGCGGTGTGGAAGGGTCTGGAATCGCGCCCGGTCACCGAAGTCGCCAGGGTGCGCCTGTCCGTCACCCTGTGTTCGGTGTACTGGCACTACCTGTTGCTGGTCTGGCTGATCCTGTTCGGCCTACTGTTATCCACCTGAACGTTTGAACGGACTGCTGTTGTTCACCTGTGCTTCTGAATCCATTTATCCGCCTGAGCGTATGAACCGATGTCTTCCGAGTTGACCGAATCCGCCGGCGCAGCCGCCCTGCCGCAGGGCTTCAGGGGCTTTGCCCGCGACTGGACCGCCGACAAGCAGACGTTCCACGTTCCGTGGGGGAAGGCCATGATGTGGATCTTCCTCCTGAGCGACACGTTCATCTTCACGCTCTTTCTGACTTCCTACATGAACGTGCGCATGTCCACGCGCGTGCCCTGGCCCAACCCCAGCGAGGTCTTTGCCCTCAGTTTCGGCGGCGACCCCATCCCCCTGATCCTGATAGCCATCATGACGTTCATCCTCATCACCAGCAGCGGCACCATGGCGCTGGCGGTGAACTACGGTTACCGCCGGGACCGGGCGAGAACCGCCGCGCTGATGTTCGTCACCGCCGCCTTCGGCGCCACGTTCGTCGGCATGCAGGCGTTCGAGTGGATGAAACTCATCGTCGACGAGGGTGTGCGGCCCTGGGGCAATCCGATGGGCGCGGCCCAGTTCGGTTCGACATTTTTCATGATCACCGGCTTCCACGGCTTCCACGTGTCCTGCGGCGTGATCTACCTGGCGGTGATCGCGCTGAAGGTGCTCAGGGGCGACTACGAGGCATCGGGAAACTACGAAGTGGTCGAGATCGCCGGTCTGTACTGGCATTTCGTCGACCTGGTCTGGGTCTTCATCTTCGCCTTCTTCTACCTGTGGTGAGCGTTGTGGCGAAGACTGCGGCGAGGCGACTTCAACTGAGGCGGCGCTCCGATCCCGGGCGAATCCGCCGGACGGGAAACTGACAATGGCAACGGCAACCGAAGGTCATCAGCAACACCCCCTGGCCATCTACCTCTGGGTCTGGGTGCTGCTGTTCGTGCTCAGCGCGTTCTCCTACATGGTGGACTACATTGGCTTGCAGGGTTACCTGCGCTGGTCGCTGATCATCATCTTCATGCTGGCCAAGGCGGGGTTCATCGTCGCGGTCTTCATGCACATGGCCTGGGAGCGCATCGCACTGATCTACGCGATCCTCGGGCCGCCTGTCCTGCTGCTGTTTGCGGTCGGCTTCTTCGCGCTGGAGGGCGACTACACGTTTCTGACGCGGCTGGACTTTTTCGGCGAGACGGACTTCGTCCCGAGCCATCCGGGCGAGGCCCACTGAACCGGATCGGGGAACTGCAACCGAAGACTGCCTCGCCAAGACACGGAGACCGCGATGTTCTGGACAATGACCGCCTTTATCGTCTTCCTGCTTCTGTGGGGGATGACGTGGCGCAGCCAGCCGAAGCTGGCGTTCGGCATCGTCATTGGACTGGTCCTCGGCGCCATCGCGGCGGGGTGGATCGGGCCTTACGAGAGCATCAACGACGTTCCGCTCTGGTTGCCGCCGCTGCCCTTCGCCGTGGTTACCGTCGGTCTTATGATCTACGCAGGTCTGGCGTGGTGGGGGCTCAGGGACGATGCCGACGAAGAATAGCCGGGATTTCTCCAGCCAGCGCCGCGAGGGTGCATGCGGACAGCCCTTTCGGGCTTAATCTCGGCCCGCCATCCCTGGCGGGCCGAGAATCGAGGGCTCCTCGCTAATGGCCATCCATGGCC
>VYEH01000439.1 GCA_009843005.1 Pseudomonadota bacterium
ATCCGGCGATCCGGCGATCAAATTAGGATAGGTATGATCCGCATTTGTCAAGTCCCGATCATGCACCATGATCGGCGAGTCTGAATGAGTAAGGCGTCCGGCTGCGCCATTGTCTAGAGTGGGTTGTTTAATTAAAGCGCTCCTTGGGGCATCGACAACCGGTCGAACGATTTGTTGCGAATTATTGCCGTGCTACGACCAAGCTCGCCGCCGCGCCTGATGCACCCCATTCTAGCTTCAAAGCCGATCAGTTCGCTCGCATTATAGCAATTCGAGAACGGGCCGCGATCCGCAGCGGCGCCAACCAAGCGCTTACTCCGACATGTGGCATTGGATCTTCTGTTGAACCCTGCGGGCATCGGCGACCAACGCATCCAGTTCATCCTTCTTGCCCGCTTCGAGCATTTCGTTGCGCATTCTCGATGCCAGCATGGACGTTGCGCGAAATGTTCTCATAATAAACTCGGACAGTTCAGCATCGGCGACGTGGCCGCCGAGTTTCTCGAACGCCCTGCCGAAAACGGTCTCAATTTGGCATTGCCTATGATTCCCGGACAGTAATGTGCCAACCTGCGCGCATGTGCGCGGACTTGCGGACGACAGGTTCGATGATCGGGTGGGGGATCGCAGCCGTTTGGCCGAGTCACGCGCAAGTCCGGCACGAAGCGCGAACCACAGCGGCATAGAGTTGCCTGTGTCACGGTTGAGCATCTTCGTGCGGTGGACGCGTTCGATCTACAGCTCAGCACCGACCTGAAGCCAGAGGTCGAGGTTCTGTCTGGCTGTCGTTCCTTCGGCCTCAACTTCGAACCTCACGTTCCCGAATCGGTCGAGCTTACCAACCGCCCCTGCATCGGGGTGACGAGGCCCGGTTTTTGGCCGAGCGGAGACACAATCCATTACACACGGATCGCGACCGCGTTGCGATTTCAGGTCTCTGATTGGTCGACAAGCCGCCCAAGCGACCGTGCGGACAACCAGTTCGACTTCCCGTCGAAGCACATCCAAATCGCGGCCATCAGCTGCCGTTTGGCGGCTGCGAGCTTGGTGACGTGGATATTGTCGACAGGCGAGTCTATTGGAGAATTTCCATCAGGGCGGACAGTTTCAGCCCATTGCCTTCCCCGCCCCTGTGCAGCGCCACGATATGATCCGGCTCGGACGTGAACCAAGCAAAGGAGCGCCAAGCCAGCTCACTCACGGATTGTCTAAAGGCTGGACGGGACCGATCCGGGTAGGCTGTAACGAATGCCACCTGACTCTCGGTGAACCCGGCGTCTGCCGCCAATTCCATCAGCACATGCCTTCGGGCTTCGCTGATCTGGCCGGCCGTCGCCACGACCTCGACGAAAACCAGCAACGGTTCGGACGGCCCAAGATCAACCAGGATAATGTCCGGCAAATTTCGGTCCGGGTCGATTTGCAGCTTGATGCTCTGCGCCAGTAGGTCGTCGCGGGCGACAACCTTTTTGCGGCTTTCGCTCAGCCAGATCACGCCGGGGCGCTCAAGAAAACGAAGAGTGAATTCCTCTACGACAGCCTTGGAGATGACTGAGCTGGGCCCCGGTTCCATATGCCGCGTCTCCCCGTTGGGAAACCTCACCAGCACGCGACTTTGTCCGGCCACGGCACCTTGACGCAGGATGGCAATGCGCGCGAGCGCGCCGCTCGAGAGTCTCGCCTCCTGCCACGCGGCCATCGCAGACTCAAGCGCCTCGCCCTTCAAGCCTGGATCGAACAGCGCCGCGAATTCCGGGGCCAGTGCATACCGTGGTTTCGGCGAAGTCGTTGGCAGTCCCTCACGTTCCCGCACCGCACCGGTGCGCACCAGGCCCTCGCGCAGCGTCTCGTCGCGGATCGGTTCGCGCGTGTTCACCGCGTACCAGCGTCCCGGGATCTCTTCCTTCGATGGTTGCATCGAGTGATCACGCCACGCAGTGCGGTCTTCGTCACCGGTCGATGACGCCTGAACGTCTGTCATCCGCGTTACCTGATCGGGCCGCAGCCAGTAGCCCGCGCCGTGCACCGCGCCGATATAAAGCATGACGAAAACGGTCCGGGCTCCCATCTCGCGCGTGAGGAAATTGCGGTTCGCCATACCTTCAGGAAAAATCGTCAGCATCCGATCCTGGATGTCTGCCAAAGACAAAAGCGCTGGCAATGGCGTCATCCGCCGGTTCCCCGGTACAGCCGTTCAACGGCACGGTCGAATTCATCGCGCCGCGCACCCTGAGCGGTCAGCCGCTCCAGTCGATTTATTTCGTTAGGGCATGGCAGCGGCAACGCCTGAAGCTCGTACGCCGACACCGCCACACTGCCGTTGATGCAGCGGAAGACTTGATCGACGGTCGTACTGTTTAACAGCGCGGTCAGAATAGCTGGGGATACGGGTGGGGTTTTGTTGAGGGGCTTGATCATGTTCAGATGATTTTCCACCACCACCGCCCCGTGCGCCTCGATGAACGAGCCCGGCAGTTCCGCCGCGATCAGGCGCCGGGACTGTTCCTTGGCCGTCGTTCGCTGCAGCAGCACGCAGGGATTACTTGTCACCACCCACTGCTCCCTGGCGGTGGGTTCGAAATACGGCTTGTGGTTTCGCTTCTCCGCCCTGAATTCGAACACGCCGCCCGAACGCACCGATTCCGCCCAGATCAGAGGGTAGCGTCCCTCAGCGGGTTCGTCCCGCAGACTCTCCTTGTGCCGGTTCCACACCAGCGGCCCCGTGCTCACCGTGTAGCCGTAGTCGGCCAGCCGGTAGCGCAACCGGGAGACTCTGCCGAGCAGGTCGCGCTGCCGGGCGCTTCTCGGTATCAGCCACGGCTCCTCGGGCCGCTCCGGCAATTCGAAGGATCCTGCCCTCACGATCCGGATCGAACCGCTGGGATCCTGCGCAACGCAATGCACGCGCGCCGCGGCGGGCTCCCGCCCGCGCCGGTACGTGGCCAGCAGCGTTTCCTGAAGCACATCGTCGAACACGCCCTTGCGCTCCGCGATGAAATCGATGCCGACAGGGGGAGCCTGACTTGCGAGCAAACCGCGCAACGCCTTGAAATACTCGCCCGAAAGAAAGCTCGTCGGCGTGACGTAAGCGATCACCCCGTCAGAACGCGCGTAACGTAACGCCATATCCGTGAACAGACCGTAGAGGTTGGCATGACCGAAGAGGCTGCGTCCGAACCGCTCACGCTGCTTCGCCGGAAGGGTGACGCGCCTGTAGGGCGGATTCCCTACAACCAAGTCGTACCGGTTCATGCCCGGGAATTGCTCCAGCGTATCGCACACACGAACCACCGAATTCAGCCGTCTCCCTGCCGCCCGGCACACGTCCGCAATCGCCGCGTCGAGGAACACTTCGGACAACCATGCTGCGAATGGATCAAGCTCATTCCCGCTCAGTCGTCGCTCAATGGAGCGCAGCACGGTTTCGGCACCGCAGCCTTCCAGGGCTGTTGCCATGCGGCGTGCCAGCGGGGAAAGGAACGCTCCGCCACCGCACGCCGGATCCAGAACTTTCGCCCGCAGCCAATCCACACCCGCGCCGGTCGCCATATCCAGCAGACGTTCGCACAGTGCTGGCGGCGTGTAGTGCGCACCCATCTTCGCGCGGGTTTCCTCGGGCATCGATCCGGTATAGAGCACGCCGATCCTGTAGCCGGCGCGCGCCACGTCGAGTCGCGCTGCGGTCGTGCCCAGTTTCCGGGCCAAGAATTGAGCGTCATCCGTTAGCGGCGCCAATGTGATGACCGCTGGCAACTTGCGAAGCGGCCACGGACTCACTTTCACCATCGACATGCGCTTCCAGTATTCCGAAACCACTCGGTATACGAATGAGCGGGCAATAGCAAGGTGCTGTTCGGGTGAGTCTGGAGAAGAGAAATCACGCAAGGCCGCAGACCCATCGGTCAGGATCGCTCGCGTCGCGCCGTGCGAAAACGATTCAATCTGCGTGGTCATGCATGCTTTCAGGCGAGATGAGATTCCGTCCAGACGCCTATATTGGCGTCGCGTCCTATTGTGCTACATCGAACAACGAAAATCGTGCGCCCCGGACAACCACTATCAGGATGAGGAGGCTACTTCACCATCCAGGGATGGGGGAGTTCTTCACGGCCGCCAAGAAGCGGCAAGCGCGCTTCTCCGCTCACTCGAATCGTGAACTTGCAAACCATCGCTCCTATGCCAAGCCACTTGGCTGCGACTGACGTGCAAGGCCACCAGAGCTCGCCCACCGTGCTTTTGACATGGACGGTTCTGTCGCTCGCCCCCCTACACCGCGACAGACGAGCCCTCGGGATCACTCAATTCGTCGATCCGGTCGGCTATTCGTTGCGCCGGCTCGCGAAGCTGCTCCACGGTCCAGTCCGCAGCGTAACCTTCCGTCACGTCCGACGGCCGGGCGTGATTGACAAGCCTCTTGGTCAGCGAGCGCGGCAGCATCAACTCCCGCTCCGCCACGGTGATGAACGCGTTGCGCAGACCGTGGAACCAGAACTTCGCGCCGGCGACCTTGCCGATCTTGGCATAGTGCGCGTGAAGCTCCTCGACATGGCCCGACTTGCTGGACAGGGAAGGAAACACCCAATCCCGCAGGTTCGCCGGCATGGCGTCGGAGTTGGCTCGCCTCCGAGCGAGGATCTCACCCAATTGACGCGTGACCGGCAGTTCAAGCGGCACCCCCGTCTTGGTCGCCTCCACCCGGAACAGGCGTGCTTCGAGATCTACACGGTCCCAAACGAGTGGCATGATCTCGCCCCGGCGCATGCCGGTGTACAGCCCGAAGAACAGCAGATCGCGGTGCACGGGGTTACCCACCGCTGCCTCGATACCCGCACGCCAGCGGGGCAACACCTCGGCCGGGGAGGATATCTGCTTCCGCTTCTTCGGGTGATAGCGTCCGCCCCCCGCGAGCCAAAGTTCGACCGGATTGCGCAAACCCTCATGGTCGACGCAGTGCCGGCGGTAGACTGAGCGCAGGAACGAAAGCGCCTGGTTGGCGGGAACCGCGCCGTGACGCTCGGTGATCAGGTGGAACCGGTTCTCAATGTCGATGCGCGTGACGGCATCCAACGGACGCGAGCGCCAGTCCCCCAGGTAGAGGCTCGAGTAGCGGCGGTAGGATCGCTGGGTTTCCGCCGCCCGTCCTCGGCCCGATTCGATGTAGTCGTCGCACGCCTCGCCCACGGTGGGCAGGGCGCGCGCCCTGGCCCGCTCGCCCGCGGGGTCGCCGCCGCCGGCCACCCGCCCGAGCAATTCCTGCGCAAGCCGCCGCGCCCGGTCCGGGGTGACACGCCCGTAGCGGCCCACCACGACGCGCTTGTTCGGCGCCTTGCGTCCGCCGTCCCCGGCGCGGTAGTTGACAACGAAGGACTTGATGCCCGAGGGTTGCACACGGCAGCCGAATCCGGTGAGCTTGTCATCCCACGCGATCCAGGGCTTGTCTGCGGGTTCAAGGGCTTCAACCGTGCGCTTGGTGAGCGTGAGCTTGACCTTGGCGATCCGTTTTGCGGTGTTCGGTTCCATGCCGTCATGATACCGTCCGACGCCAAATAGTCAACCCGAAGATCAACACAAGAAAAGAAATCGGAGCGCATCCATACGTCAGGCTGGCAGCGTTGTGTTTAGCGGGAAACAGCATAACATGGCGATATATAGAGGAAATGTTCCATTCCGGCGCGTTCATTCGCTTCGTAGCGCAGATTAGATAGGGAGGTTCGCGACGCGCCCCCCGCTCGTGAGGTGGTTGACGGCCACGTCGGCGCCGAGGCGGCCGATGAGTTCCACGCGGTTCAATCCGAAAGCCATGACTGTGCTCCTTGGTTGGTTGCTGTGACGTTGGGTTGCGAGCGGCCGGAGTCCGGGTCGATCCCTCTCCCCGGCCCCCGGCCGTTCATCCTTCTCCCCGCTTCCCTCCAACTCCTTTCTGCCGGAGGGATGCCATCCGGGCAGCGTCGGGTCCGCTCGTCGGTGTGCGGGTCGCGCACCGTGCGGTCATCGAG
>VYEH01000180.1:0-365 GCA_009843005.1 Pseudomonadota bacterium
ACCTCCCCCCGCCTCGTGCACTCCCGCACATGCTGAAGGAGGATCTGGACCACCTCGGAGCCGAAGATCTCCACCAGCTTCAGCGGGCGTGGGAGTTGCACCACCGGGTCGTGGCCTCGGAATCCGTGACGCACCATACGATGTTCCGGACCGAAACCCGGTGGCCGGGGTATTACTACCGGGGCGACTATCCCAAGCTGAACGATACCGACTGGCATTGCTTTACCCTGTCGCGCTTCGATCGCGAATCGGGCACATGGGAATTGGAAACCGCGCCGGTGCATCACATCATCGACTAGCGAATAAATTTTTTTCGTACGGTCCAAAAACCCGGTTTCCCATCTTGCAAAGCGTTCACAGATAAG
>VYEH01000180.1:375-5957 GCA_009843005.1 Pseudomonadota bacterium
GAAGCGGGGCGACCGAGCCCGCATCGACGCCGTCAACCCGGTCGAACCAAGCGTGCGCCGGCGCATGGTGCTCGGGCTCGTGGAGGGCGCTGAACTGGAGTGCCTGGGGGGATCGCTGGGTGGAGATCCAATGGAGTTGCGCATCCACGGCAGTGCGTTGTCCCTGCGGCGCGCCGACGCCCGCCGGTTCAGGGTGACTTCGACGGCCGAGGCGGAGGACTGATGGCCGAGCCGGCATCTATCGGCATCCCCCTGGAGAACATAACCGTCTCGCGATCCGTCAGCATCGCGGTGGTGGGAAATCCGAATTCGGGCAAGAGCACGCTGTTCAACCGCGTCACCGGGCTGAATCAGCGCACGGCAAACTATCCGGGCGTCACTGTCGAAAAGCGCACCGGCAAACTCACCCTGGGGTCGACCGTATTCGACCTGATCGACTTGCCGGGGATCTATTCCCTGAGTCCCGAATCCACGGATGAACGCATCGTCGTGGACGTCTTGCTGGGACGAGTGGCGGGCACTCCGCGCCCGGACGCCATATTGGCCGTTGTGGATTCCACGCGGCTTTACCAGGGATTATTCCTTCTGCAGCAGTTGGCCGAACTGGGACGCCCCATGGTGGTGGCGCTCACCATGGCGGATGCCGCGGCCGAGCAACAGATCGCCATCGACTGCGATGCATTGGGCGCCGAACTGGGGGGCGCTCCGGTACGCCAGGTCGTGGCCACGACCGGTAAGGGATTCTCGGCGTTGAGATCCTGCATTGCCGAAGCCGTGGAACGCTCCGATGCCGAAACGCCATTGTTCTGGCCCGCCTTGCGGCGGGAGGCGGTGGCTCTTGAACGGGAAGTACGTGGCTCGGATGTGTCTCTCGTGGACATCGAGCGGGCGCTTATCGACGACGATCCGGTTGGCGTCGAGGCCATACGGCGTGCCCTTGGCCCGGAAGGGGACCGGCGTATCGCAGCGCATCGCAGCGCCCTGTGCGGTGACCAGCCACCCCTGGCCGTGGAGTCCAGAAAGCGCTATCGGTGGATTACCGACGCGCTTCCCCAGTTGCAGTCCAGGGCGCCGGCGCCGTTGCGCTGGAAGAGGCGAATCGTGGACTGGATCAACCGACCCTATCCGGCCACGATCCTGTTCCTGGGATTGATGGCAACGGTGTTCCAGGCCGTATTCGCCTGGGCCACCCCGATGATGGACCTGATCGATGCGGCTGCAGGCGGTCTTGGCGAATGGGTGTTCAGCACTCTGCCGGCTGGAGCCCTGGCCAGCTTTCTCGCCGACGGAGTCATCGCCGGCGTGGGCAGCGTGGTGATTTTCCTGCCGCAGATCCTCATCCTGTTCCTGTTCATTATCCTCATGGAAGATACGGGCTACCTGGCCCGTACCGCGTTCCTCATGGACCGGGCCATGCGAGCGGTCGGGTTGTCCGGGCAGTCCGTCGTCCCGCTGATCTCGGGATTCGCCTGCGCGGTCCCGTCGATCATGGCCACACGGGTGATCCCGAACCGCCGCGATCGGATCGCCACCATCATGGCCACGCCGTTCATGACCTTCTCGGCGCGGTTACCGATTTACGCGCTGTTGATCGCTGCCTTCGTACCCAACCTCACCGTGGGTTTTGCCAACCTTCAGGGTCTCGTGCTGTTCGGCCTTTACCTGCTGGGAATCGTGGGGGGAATCGCCACCGCGCTGCTGTTGAGAAAGTCGGCGCTGCGCGGGCCCAAGCCGTCCTTCGTGCTGGCGTTACCCGAATTCCGGATGCCGAACGTCCGAACCGTGCTGATGAAGCTGGCGGATCGCGCATGGATCTTCCTGCGCCGGGCGGGCACCGTCATCTTCGCGGTGGCGGTGGTGGTCTGGGCGCTGGCGTACTTCCCGCGGGCGGAGGATATCGAGAGCCAGCGCGTCCAGGCGCAGGTGGAAGTACAGACGGTACTTGAGGGAGAGGCGCTCGCCGCAGAGATCGCCAGAATCGACAACGAAGCTGCGGCCGCACAATTGGCGCAGAGCTGGCTCGGCCGGATGGGTCAGGGCGTCGAGCCCCTGTTTCGACCCCTGGGCTGGGATTGGCGCGTCTCCGCCGCGGTAATAGCCGGCTTCCCGGCGCGGGAAGTGGTCGTGGCGGTGCTGGGCACCATTTACGCCGTGGGCTCCGAGGCGGACGAGTCCAGCCTCGCCGAGCGCCTGACAACGGCGACGTGGCCCGACGGGCGTACCGTGTTCACACTGCCCATGGTTCTCGGACTGCTGCTCTTCTACGCGTGGTGCCTGCAGTGCGCAGCGACGCTCGCGGTCATCAAGCGGGAGACGAATACCTGGCGGTGGCCGCTGTTCGCGTGGGGGTACATGACGGCGCTGGGATACGTCGGGGCGTTGCTGATCTATCAGATCGGCAGCACCTGATTACGCCGTCGGATTCGGTTCGCTCCGTCACCACCACTTCACCCGTTTTTCCTCGTTAACCGACCAGTCGTGGGAAGTCGGCCGCGTAGTCGAGCGTCAGTTCCTCCGAGGTTTCCCAAAGCCGTGCGGCCATATCCACATCCCGCATGTTGGCTGACGGTGTTTCCGGGTTACAGTCGGAGAAATAGCAGCCGTTGACGTGTTGCAGATCCGGGTTTGTGGCCACGTAACAGGAAGTCGCCGCGCCCTGGGCCGGCGATTTCAGGAACAGGTACCCGGCGAGGCGGAAGGCGGTTTCCTGCCAGGCCGGCAGGTTGCGCGCGATATTCGTTCCAACCACGCCTGGATGCACGGCGTTGGACGTGGCGGTGGTGCCTTCGAGACGGCGCGCAAGTTCCAGGGAGTGCAGCCCGTTGGCGAGCTTCGAGTGTCCGTAGGCGCGCTGCGATGCGAACCAGGATTCTCCGGAGAGGTCATCGAACTGGATACCAACGTCGGGCGCGTTTTCGTGCGCGCGGCTGCCGACGAGCACGATCCGTCCCTGCGGCGCGGCAAGCACCAGGGCCAGCAGGTGATTGACCAGCACGAAGTGCCCGAGGTGGTTTACGACGAAGTGCGCCTCGATACCGTTCACGTGCCACAGTTCGTCGAATATGGCGCCGGCGTTGCAGATCAGGATGTCCAGCGGCGCGCCCATGGCACGGACCTGCTCTGCGCATTGCACCGCCGTCTCGAATTCCGTCAGTTCCAGTACCAGCGGAGTGGCCTGTCCTTCCACGCGGTCACAGGCCTCCTGACCCCTTTCAAGGGTGCGGGCCGTACCCAGCACGTGGGCGCCGCGCAGCGCGAGCGTGCGCATGGTTTCGTAGCCGATACCCGAGTTGCAGCCCGTGACCAGGGCGGTCTTGCCGGTGAGGTCCAGTCCGGCCGTGACATCATCCGCCGTGGAACGGCGGCCGAATTCGCTGCTGATGTCATCGCAGGCAAGGGTGGATACGGGTCCAAGGGCGGAGCCTGCGGCTGTGAGCAACCCGCCTTGCACGAATCGGCGTCGATCAATCGGAGTCATGGGCGTCTCCGGGTACTTTGGGAAACAGTGTGCAAGTGTCGCGCGGCGGGGCGGTGCGATCAAGCATGCCGAAGCGTTACATGCGGACAGGGTGGTGCAATAAAGCACGCCGACGCGTTCCATACGGTCAGGTCGGTGCGCTAAAGCATGTTGGAACCCACGGTGTGCTTGCACGTATCGATCAAGTCCGATGGCTCGTGCGGGTCATTGACGCCAGTGGTGAACCTGCTGGCAATGGCTCCAGCCACGACTTAGACTAGCGCGGTCCCGATCCTCGCCCGGTCTCGTCAGGGGTTTCCATGAGCAACGGCAACTCGGCAGAGCGCTACTGGCGCGCGAACCTGCGGCTTGTGGCCGGTTGTCTGGCCGTCTGGTTCATCGTCTCGCTGGGGTTCGGCGTGATCCTGGTCGAACCGCTGAACCGCATCCGGTTCTTCGGTTTCGAACTCGGCTTCTGGTTCGCGCAGCAGGGCTCGATCCTGGTCTTCATCGCCCTGATCTTCTACTACGCCTGGCGGATGAACCGGCTCGACCGCGAACACGACCTGGACGAGAAGTAGGCGCACGCCGTGGACCTCACGACACTCACATACCTCGTGGTCGGAGGGAGCTTCGCGCTCTACATCGGCATCGCGATCTGGTCCAGGGCCGCCGATACCAGCGATTTCTACGTCGCCGGCAAGCACGTGCACCCGGTGGCCAACGGCATGGCCACGGCCGCGGACTGGATGTCCGCCGCGTCGTTCATCTCCATGGCGGGGCTGATCGCCTATCTCGGCTACGACGGCTCGGTCTACCTGATGGGCTGGACCGGCGGCTATGTGCTCCTGGCCTTGCTCCTCGCCCCGTACCTGCGCAAGTTCGGCAAGTTCACCGTGCCGGAATTCATCGGCGAGCGCTACGATTCCCGGGCGGCGCGCATCGTCGCAGTCATCTGCCTGATCGTGATTTCCTTCACCTACGTCGCCGGGCAGATGCGCGGCGTGGGCATAGTGTTTTCGAGATTTCTGGAAGTGCCCATCGGCGTGGGACTGGTCGTCGGCATGGGCGTGGTGTTCACCTACGCTGTTCTCGGCGGCATGAGGGGCATCACCTACACCCAGATCGCCCAGTACTGCGTGCTGATCTTCGCCTACACCGTTCCCGCGGTGTTCATCGCCCTGCAGATCACCGGCATGCCCATCCCGCAGATTGCCTTCGGCAGTACGGTGCAGGGCGACTCGGTGTCGCTGCTGGAGAAACTCGACCAGGTGGTGACCGCGTTGGGCTTTCCCGAGTACACATCGGGCACGAAGGGCGGCTTCGACGTCTTCTGCATCACCATGGCGCTGATGATCGGCACCGCCGGGTTGCCCCATGTCATCGTGCGCTTCTTCACCGTGCCCAGGGTCCGAGACGCCCGCTATTCGGCCGGCTGGGCGCTGCTCTTCATCGGCATCCTGTACCTCACGGCGCCCGCCGTCGGCTCCATGGCGCGTCTGAACCTGATGGAGACGATCCAGACCGGCCCGGTCGGCGCCCCGGACAGCAACCTGCTCTACGACGAACGCCCCGACTGGTTCCGGACCTGGGAGGGCACCGGGCTGCTGGCATTCGAAGACCGCAACGGCGACGGCCGGATCCAGTACTACAACGACCAGAACCCGGAATTCGCCGCCGAGGCCGGGGCGTTCGGCTGGAACGGCAACGAACTGCAGGTGGACCGGGACATCATCGTGCTGGCGAACCCGGAGATCGCCTCGCTGCCGGACTGGGTGATCGCGCTGGTGGCGGCGGGCGGAATCGCCGCGGCGTTGTCCACGGCGGCCGGGTTGCTGCTGGTGATATCGGCTGCCGTTTCGCACGATCTGCTCAAGGGAGTGTTCCTGCCGAATATCTCGGAACGGCGGGAGTTGCTGGCGGGGCGGATATCCGCGGCGGTGGCCATCGTCATCGCCGGCCTGCTGGGCTACTTCCCGCCGGCGTTCGTGGCACAGGTGGTGGCGTTTGCGTTCGGCCTTGCCGCGGCCTCGCTGTTCCCGCCGATCCTGCTCGGGATTTTCTCCAAGCGTATGAACAAGCAGGGGGCGATCGCGGGGATGCTGACGGGGCTGCTCTTCACCTA
>VYEH01000120.1:0-4510 GCA_009843005.1 Pseudomonadota bacterium
GGCGAGATCTTCGTCTCCCAGCGAGGCTGGATCCTGGCGCTGATCCTCGTCTCCGGGGCCAACGCCTTCTACTACGAAGTGCTCTGGACCCGCATGCTGTCCCACGTGATGGGCGGCAGCATCTACGCCTTCGCGACCATGCTGGCCGCCTTCCTCACCGGTATCGCGCTGGGCGGCGGCCTTGCCGGACCCCTGGCCAGGGACCGCGAGCGCGCGGCCCTTGCCTTCGCCGCCACGCAGGCGCTCATCGCCGTGCTGTCCGTCGGCGTGTACCTGTGGATGGGTCCGCTGATCCCCGACTCCCGGTCCACCCTGACCATGTCGGGCCTGGCGGTGGTGGTGATGCTGCCGGCGACGATCTTCATCGGCGCCACCTTCCCGCTGGCGGTGCGGATCCTGGCGCAATCCGAACACGAAGCCGGCGAGGCCACCGCCCGAATCTACGCGTGGAACACGGTCGGCGCCATCGTCGGCGCGGTTCTCGCCGGGTTCGTGCTGATCCCGGCGCTGGGCTTCGAGGGCTCCATCAAGCTGGCCGTATGCGTCAATCTCGGCCTGGCCCTCTGGGCTGCGGCTTTCGTCAGCCGGCCCAACTACGCCTGGTCCGGGGCGGCCGCGGCAGCGCTGCTGCTGGTCATCGCGATCTGGCAGCCGAACCGCCCCCAGGCCGTGATCGGCAGCGGCGGTTTCGAGGGGATGGTCGCCGAATTCCTGGACGGGCTGTACTTCGCGGTGGGGCGCTCATCCACCGTCTACCTGGCCGAGACCCAGGGCACGTTCGAGTTGCGGACCAACGGGCTTCCCGAGGCTTCGGTCGTGGTTCGGGGCGCGCCGCCCATCCTGCACTCCCAGGCCTGGCTGACGGCCATGCCCGTGGCTGCGCGCCCCGAGGCCGAAAGCGTCCTGGTGATCGGTTTCGGCGGTGGCGTTGCGGTCGAGGGCGTGCCCTCCTCCGTGGAAGAGATCGACGTGATCGAATTGGAGCAGGAGGTGATCGCCGCCAACCGCCTGCTCTCCGGAAGGCGGGCCATCGATCCACTGGAAGACCCCCGTCTCAACCTGATCGTCAACGATGCCAGGAACGCCCTGCGGCTGACCGACAAGACGTGGGACGTCATCGTCTCCCAGCCGTCGCATCCCTGGACCGCGGGCGCATCGCACCTGTTCACGCGGGAGTTCACAGGCCTTGTGAAGGACCACCTCAATCCGGGCGGCGTATTCCTGCAGTGGATGAACTCCGAGTTCGTGGATGAAGACCTGCTCCGGACGCTGGCGGCAACAGTCCTGGATACGTTCGAGAATGTTCGCGTCTACGCCGCCTCCGGCACCGTGCTGCTGTTTCTGGCCTCCGACGGACCGCTCGACATCGAGCGGCAGGTGCTGCGCACCGGCCAGCCGCTGACTTCGGACCTGCTGCACTACAGCTACATGGGACTCAACGGCGCGGATGACTTCGTCGCCGCACTGGCCCTGGATGAGCGGGGTGTGGAAGCGTTCGCCGGCGAGGCGCCCCTGAGCACCGACGACAGGAACTACATGGCCACCCACAGCCGCTATCTCGGCGACGGACTCGGCGTTCGCCAGCTCACGGCGCTGCTGCGTCCCCACGATCCGCTGCTGGACCGCACCAACTGGATCCACCGCGAACTCGGCGACGATCTGAATTTCCCGTACATCGCCACGCGGATGCTGGCCAACGGTCAGATCGAACGGGCGGCCCGGCTGGCGGAGACCGTCACGGACCTGTCCACCCGCGCGCTCATCGCGGCCATCGGCTTTGAATTCAGCGGCGAAACGGAACAGGCCGATAACGCCGTCCTTCAGGCGTTGCGGGCAAATCCAGCCAACGTGGATGCGCTGTTCCAGTTCGCTGCGAGGGAGCTGCCGGACTTTGCTCGCGATGCGGCTTCGGAAGAGGCCCGGGCCGTTGCGGCCCGGATCGGCGGGTCGCCGGCCGCGGTGTTTCAGGGATGGCCCCTCGGAGCAGCCCAGGACTGGCCCGCTCTCGCCGCCCTGGACGGCGAGCTCGCCCGCAGCAATCCCACCGACATCTGGTATCCGGAAGTCGTACAGCTCAGGGCGGACTGGCGCACCAAGGTGCTGGACCAGCCGCAGTATCCCTTCGACGCCCTGCGCATGGTCGACCGTGCGCTGGTCATCAGCCCCACCCTGGACCTCTACGTGCTGCGCGCCGCCGCCGCCTCGGCGCTGGACGACGACGCGACGTTCGTGGAGTCGGGGCGCTACGTGCACGGTTACCTCGCCAGCAAGCTCGAACGCGCCGAACAGGGCGCCTACGTCATTTCCGACGAGGAACTGGAAACCACCCGCAATCGCCTCCAGGCGTTCGACATCCGGCTGACCGAACTGTCCGAAGCCGGCGGACTCCGCGCGGCCGACGTGCACGCGGACATACGCGAGTTGATCGAGGAGTTCGAGGCGATTGCCCGGGAGCGGGGTTAGGAAGCTCTGCTACGTATATCCGAGCACTTCAATCCCTGCGGCACGACCTGCCGCGCCGAGCGCCCTGTCCAGCGTCGCCAGCGGCATCCGCATCCGAATTGCCAGCTCAAGGTACATTGCGTCATACAGGGAAAGTTCGTGCCGATGAGCGAGGCTCAGTGACGCGCCGAGAACCCTGGGCAAGGACACCTGGTCGATCCTGATAGGCAATGCCTCGAGAATTTCTCGGATCCGTGACCGCTCTTCCATGGCCACTCGGCCCCGACGAATTCCCATAAGGAGTACATTTCCGACCTCGACCGGCCACAGAGAGGGGACAAGGGCATTACCCTCGGCAAGCGACTCCAGCAGTGCATTCGTCGCTTCGGTTGCCTCGTCGGGAAAGACCCACGCCATGGTGACCGAACAGTCGAGGACAAATGCCATCAGTACTTTCGACCCTCCTCGATCAATTCGCGTACGGAAAGCCCATTCAGGCTATGGGTCTTTTGAAACGACTTCAGGGCGGCGATCGCTTCGCGAATCTTCTCCGAATCACGGGGCCTGTATGGAATCAACTCTGCCACTGGACGGTTATGCCTGGTAATGATGAAACGCTCCCCAGCTTGCACGCGCTGGAGCAGACTCGGCAAGTGGGTTTTTGCTTCAAATACTCCAATTTCTGACATGGGACGACGCTCCTTTCTGGCCTGGTTGCCGCGAAATTGCAGCACTGGAAGTCTCGATACTTCCTGACATCTACCTGAACAGTCTAGTCTGAAACTAGTCTTATTTTTGTGCGCAGTCAAGGTGTCTTTCTCAATCTATAATTCGGCCTGTCATGACCGATGACTCGCCTGCACCGACGAACCCGCCCCGAAACCTGATGCTGGCGATCGCCCTGGCCCAGGGCTTTGCGCTGTTGATGCTCTGGCGGACGCTGACCAACGAGACCTGGCCCGCGACGCAACCCGCCATCAACTTCCCGCTGTGGACCGTCGCCGTGACGTATCCCGCCCTGCTTCTGCTCAGCCTCGAGTCAGGGCGCATCAGACGGACCGTCATCCGCGTGAGCCTGTTTTCCGCCGTCCTGATCCTGCCAGCGGCCTGGATCGGTTGGCAGGCGTCGCCCTACGGCGAGTTCCCGATCGAATCGCTCATCTTCGTCTACGTCGTCACCCTGGGAGTCGCCTGCTTCAAGGGACTGATGTACCTGCAGCACTACGTTGCAGAGGCTCCGATCGCGTACGGGACGCTCTTCAGGTATTCCTGGCGAAACGCTCTCGTGGTCGGACTGACCACCCCGCTGGTTTGGGGCGTTGCCTTGATCCTGTTCCTGTGGGGAGCGCTGTTCGAGGCCATCGGGATCGACTTCTTCGCCGAGCTGTTCGCCAGGGACTGGTTCCTGTTTCCGGTCCTTGCTGTCGTCTTCGGACTCGGCGTGCTGATCTTCCGGCGCCTGGCCACGGTGATCGACGGCATCACCAGCCTTCTGGAAGGCCTCATCCGGCTGCTCTTCCCGCTGGTCATCTCGGTGGTCGCCATCTTCCTCGCTGCGCTGCCGTTCACCGGCCTGCAGCCGCTCTGGGAAACCGGAAACGGCACGGCGCTGTTGATGGGGATAAACGTGTTCGCGCTATTCTTCGCCAACGCGGTCTACCAGCCCGGCCGCCGGCCGCCCTACCCGCTGATCGTCCATCGGCTGCTGTACTGGGGGAACTGTCTGCTCCCGATCGTCTCCATGCTGGCCTTCTACGGCCTCTATCTCAGAATCGCGCAATACGGCTGGACCGTGGAGCGATGCTGGGCGCTCACCCTGTGCTGCCTGATGGCGCTTTTTTCCGTCGGTTACGCGGTGGGAATCGTTCGCCGGCGGGACGATTGGCCCGAGACCCTCGGCCCCGTGAACAAGGTCATGGGTTGGGTCATCGTGGCGCTGACGTTGTTGGTCAATACGCCGCTGCTCGATTTCCGGTCCATCTCCCTGGCAAGCCAGTTCGCCCGAGTGGAGCGCGGCGAGATCGAGATTTACGACTTCGACTTCTACTATGCGCAGCAGTACCTGGCG
>VYEH01000120.1:4520-5149 GCA_009843005.1 Pseudomonadota bacterium
TACCTGGCGCGTCCTGCCTGGCTGAGATCCCAGGCGCTGCTGGACGAGATCGGGGAGTCCGATGAGCGGTTGGCGGCGTTGATCCGCGAGCCGCAGCCGCAGCGTGTTCCCATTGCGGACGCCGAAGAACTGTGGGAGCGCGTGGTCTACCGGCCCGAACCGTTTGAGGTTCCCGAAGACCTGCGGCCATATATCGAATCATCCTACGCGGCGCCCTACGACAACCTGGTGCTGGTCGCCGTCGACCTCAATCAGGATCAGGCACTGGAATACGTGCTGATCGGATCGACGGGATTCGGCGTGCTCTGGGCAGAAGCATTCTACCGGCAGGAAGAAGAATGGCTGAGCCTCAACGTTCGCCGCACTGTTTCCGAACCGTCGGGCAACGACCTCGAGCAGAGCCTGCAGAGCGGCGAGATCGAAGCGATGCCTCCCGAATTTCAGGACTTGTTGATCGGAGACGTTGAACTCAGCTTCATGCCGAGGTGATCTCGGTCAGCGTTGACAGACCCCGGTATCGACCGATCGGAACGCCCGCAGCGCCGAGAATCGAGGCTCAGAAAATCTCCTCAAGGAAATTCACCATCGCCTGCCAGGAACGCCGGTCCGCCCCGGGGTTGTAGACCGTG
>VYEH01000120.1:5159-5947 GCA_009843005.1 Pseudomonadota bacterium
GGCGTGCAGGGTGTGACCGTAACCGTGGATCTGCCAGTCGGCGCCGGCCTCGGTCAGTTCGGCGGCCAGGGCCACGACGTTCTCGGGCGTCGCCATGGGATCGTCCCAGCCGTGCAGGGCAAGCACCCTGGCCGTGATGCTGTTTCCGTCGGTGTTGCCGGGCGGATGAAACAGGCCGTGAAAACTCACCACGCCCCGAAGGTCGGCGCCGATGCGGGCCAGGTCCAGCACGCACAGGCCGCCGAAGCAATAGCCGATGGCGGCAACCTGCGACGCGTCCACGCCGTCCTGTCCGGCGGCGACCTCGACCGCCCGCGTCAGCCGCCTCTGCAGCAGCGCCCGGTCGTCCAGCAGCGGTTGCATGAGCGCCGCGTTCTCCTCGTTGCTGCTGCCGCGCACGCCCTTTCCGTAGAGATCGAGGCTGAAACCGACATAGCCCAGTTCCGCCAGGTCCCGCGCCCGGGCGTGCTCGAAGTCCCCCGCCCCGCCCCAGGCGTGCGAGACGAGCACCACCGGACGCGGTCCGGTTGCGGCGCCATCCCAGGCCAGGTAGCCCTCGAATGTAGTTCCGTCCTGACTGTAGTCGACGATTCTTGTTTGTATGGTCACGGCTTGATTGTCCTGATCTGCTCGGTTCTATTCGGATAGGCGGACCCTATCCAGGCCGCAATTATAGGGAATACAACCGGCGCCTGTCGGATCGGAAACAAGTGCAGGCAAGAACAGGCGGCGGAGCCGTCTATCGCATGCGTACATTGCCGCCCTGAGACGCAAACGGCGTCGACGAG
>VYEH01000255.1:0-377 GCA_009843005.1 Pseudomonadota bacterium
GTGCAGGAACAGCGGTACACGGTGACCCCCGTCGTACTCGCTGCCCTTGATGCCTCGCATGCCCGCGTTGAAGAGACCCTGGCCGAACCCGGTACCGTTGTCGGTCATGAACATCAGGATCGTATTTTCTTCCAGGCCAGACTCTCTCAGGTGCCGCCGCAACCGTCCGAAGTTTTCGTCGATGTTCTCGATCATGCCCAGGAAATGCGCCATCCTGAGCGGCTGGTCTCCATACCGCTCTGCATAGGCCGCCGGCGCGTTGAAGGGCGCGTGCGGCGCATTGGTCGGCAGGTAAACGAAGAAGGGACGGCCTTCCTCGCTGCTGGCGTCGATGAATTGCATCGCTTCATCGAACAGCGTATCGGTAATGTAGCCGT
>VYEH01000255.1:387-5921 GCA_009843005.1 Pseudomonadota bacterium
CGTCGGGACAAACTGCCCGTTGTGGTTCATGACCGGATCGAAATTCGTGTTGTTCCAGAAATCGCTGATGTTGCCGGTGCCCCCGCCGCCCCCCAACACGAATACTTCCTCGAAACCCCTGTCCGAAGCGCGGAACGGATACATGGACCCGAGGTGCCACTTGCCGAAAATCCCTGTCGCATAGCCTGCTTCCTGCAACATCTCGGCAATGGTGACTTCGTCCCGACGCATCAGTCCGCGGCCGGCGGCGGTGTGCCATACGCCGGTGCGGTTCGAATCCCGGCCCGTGAGCAGCGCGGCCCGCGCCGGCGAGCAGGTCGGCGAGACATGAAAGTTGGAGAAGCCGATGGCCTCGCGGCCAAACGCATCGATATTCGGCGTGCGCAGGACCGGGTGGCCGTGCACGCCGAGGTCGCCGTAACCCTGATCGTCGGTGAGCACCAGGACGACATTCGGGCGCCGTGCGGGGCCGCCGAACTCGGCTTGGGCCGATACGATTTCCGGCGTCGCGCCAATTGCAAGCGCCAGCGCCGCCAACAGGCAAGCCGGCATGCCGCCCGCACCGAAACCGACGACGACTTCGTGATCGCTCGGATGATGGAGCGATCGAGCACAAGCCCGGTGGGAACGCCGATGGCTAATGTGCTTCATCGCTATCACGAATGGCTGCAAGGGACTGTAGCAGGCGCGCGACCATCTCCGGCTCCTCGCTTGCCAGGTTGAGCGTTTCGCCGGGGTCGCGGTCGAGGTTGTATAGCTGCACAGCCGGACCGCCCGCTTCCGGTTTAACCTGCTGCGGCGGCGTGAACCCACCGGATCCCAGGCCCTCGATCAGCTTCCATGGCCCCTCCCGAATCGCGAACATTCCGTGGAAGGAATGATTGATCATTGCAGGCCGGGGGACCTGCTCGTCATGTCGCCCGAGCAGCGTCGCCGAAAAGTCGACGCTGTCCACCGCGGAATTGTCCGGAAGGTCCATCCCGAGCAGCGAGGCCAGGGTGGCGCCGAGGTCCGTCAATGAAACCAGGTGATCATTGGACACATTTTCCGGCACGTTCCCCGGCCATCGGACAATCAGAGGAACGCGGTGGCCGCCTTCGTGGATGTCGCCCTTCTGGCCGCGCCAGGAGCCGTTGGCCAGGTGATCGAATTCCTGCTTGTCGCTGTCCGTCCAGTGGGCGCCATTGTCCGATGTCACGATCACCATGGTTCGATCTTCCACGCCCGCGTGCGCCAGCGCATCGATCACTTGTCCAACGGCGCTGTCGACGTCGGCAACGAAGTCTCCGTAGTGCCCGGCGCCGGTGGTGCCCTGGAATTTCGGGTCCGCAAGCCACGGCGTGTGTGGCGCCGTCAGCGCAAGGTACAGAAAGAACGGCCTCTCGGCATCGTTTGTCGCCAGTTCCGCGATCTGATCGACGGCGCGCCCGGTGAGCGTCGGCAGAACTGACTGATGGTCGAATCCTTCGGCGATTTCGCCCTTGCGCCAGAACCCCGACCCGCCGCCGCGACGGCTTACGCTGGCCTCGACCAATCGGCCGGTCAGAGGGCGCACTGGGCGCCCGTTTTCAATATAGACGTACGGTTTCATGTCCAGCGACGCCGGGATCCCGAAAAAATAGTCGAAGCCCACCTCGTTCGGGCCCGGGGCGATTCGCGCGCCCGTGCCCAGACCGCCTTGTTGTTCTGGTGGGCGCTCGTAGAAATTCGGTTCGTTGTTGGTGAAACCCAGGTGCCATTTTCCGACGGCGGCCGTGTAGTACCCGGCGGATTGAAGCAGCGACGGCAGCGTGGCGAGATCCGGCTCGATCAGTAGCGGAGAATACCCCCAGAGAACGCCCGACTTGAGCCGCGACCGCCACGCGTAGCGCCCGGTCAGCAGCGCGTACCGAGTTGGCGTGCAGACGGCGGAAGGCGAGTGAGCGTCCGTGAAGCGCATCCCCTCCTCCGCCAGTTGGTCCATGTGTGGGGTCTGTATCCGGCTGTGCGGGTTGTAGCTACCGATGTCGCCATAACCCAGATCGTCTGCGAGGATGAGCACGATGTTCGGATTCGGCGAGTGATGATCGGCTGTCGCTACGGTCTGGTTTGCGCACAAGCCCACGGCGACCGACAAGACCAGCAAGTATCGGCGTTTCGCGCTCCGGTTCACTGCGCATCTCCTCCTTGTTGCCGTGCCACGATCAGAAAAGACAGTTTTCCCCAATATCCGAAGTCTTGTCCAGCCAGGGGCCTGTGCAGCAGGAATTCACGGCTGCAAATTGACTATCGCCGTCCCTGCGGCACTATTGCCGTTGCTGCGGCGCGGGCTCCTCTTGAAACTCGGCGATAGCAAGCCTCCGGCCCGACCAATACTCCGGAGCATGAAAGCCGAATTGCGTTGGCGCAAAGGTCCCGACGATGTCGACGTCGACGTGCGCCGGCACGTCCAGGCCCAGCGCCCAATAGACCGCATTCACCCATAGCCGCCGCACGCCCTCGGACAACATGTCGCCCGAAGAGCCGATGGTCGAAACGAAGGCGCGGCCCGCTCGGCCATCCGGCAACCGGTAGGTCCTGGTCCAGGCGATCGGCATCGGCGGGTCATTTACGGTCACGCCGTCGGCGTCCACCACCGCAGGCGTTCGATCGGTGTCCCTCATCCCGAAGTGCAGGTCGTCGGCATCGAACTCGCCGGCACGCTCGATGACTTCGCCCAGAATGATCGGCCGGGCGTCGCCGGGCAGCGGCAGCCTGACCCGGTACACGTCGGTGCTCCCCCAGATGTCGCCGTCGCCAATTCCGGTGCGGACGGGATGCTCGTAGGCGTCCGGCGCGACAATTCCGCGCGTGCTTTGATGCCTGTGTTCGCCATGATGTGCAATCCACTGCTCCCCCAGCACGAGGCGCCCGAAACCACCGCGCCAGGCAGCGAATTCCTCGCCTTCGTAGCCATTGCCGTAATGGCGCCAGGGCGAATCCGGCTCATCCTGTCGAAATGCGAACGCGTGGGTCGCAGTCCGGATACCGATGACCGGTTTACCGGCGCCGAGAAAATCGTCGATCGACTGCATCTGTTCGTCGGGCAGCGCGATGAAGCGCGTGAAGATCACCATGAGGTGCGCCTCGTTCAGACGATGCAAACCGGGCATTTCGACCGGCGGTATCGGGTTGACGATGCCCGGCGCGTCAGCATGCTGGGCGAACAGGACCGTGGTGCGAAAGCCGTGGGAGGTCGAGAGAATCCTTGCAAGCTGCGGCAGCGCCTCCTCGGACCGGTACTCCTGATCCCCGGACAACAGCACGATGTGATACCCGGCGTTCTCGCCGTGCCCGTCGTAGGCCAGCCATGGCTGCGAGAACGAAATGCCCGGCAACAACAGCAGCACCCAGAGGAGGCGATTCGAACGCCCCATCACAGTTCCTCCAGCGGATGTTCTTCCAATAACGCCCCGACCTCGTACAAGCCCGTTTGCGAGCGGGCGGCTTCTCGCACTTGCCGGACCGTCTCGGCACTCACCATGCCATCCAGGCCGGAACCGGACCCGGCGCCGACTCCGCCGAACCGCATGCGTACGTAGGTCAGCACCGCGGCCATCTCCTCATCGCTCAGTAACCCTTCAAAACCGATCATGGGCGGAACGCCACCGGAGGAATCGTAGGTTCGGTCGCCCACCTGCATCGGACCATAGACCCCCTTGAGTGTCAGTTTGATCAGCCGCTCCACGTCACCGGCGACCCAGGCGTTACTTCCAAGCGGCGGATAAATGTCCTGCATGGCGCCGGCGCCGTCTTCGCCGTGACAGGATGCGCAGTGGCCTTCGCGTTTGTAGATTTCCTCCCCCCTCAGGTAGACCGCCTGATCTTCGGCCCTGAGATTGATCGCGTCGGGAGTCCGGCTGATTTCGTCCTCGTACAACACCAGGTTCCCGGCCAGATAGCTCGCGGCCGCCGGATTGTCCGTAAGTTCAACCTGGCCGGCGGCGTGCAACTCGCGGATGTCGTCGTCGAGCACTCGCAACACGTCTTCGTAGGCGCGCCCCATCCAGCGGGTGACCGGTTGCTTCAGTCCTTCCAGCGCGATCCGTGCGCCATCGGCATTGTCGAGCCACGAACTGGCGACGATCGCCTCGAGCCGGACCCTCGGATGGGAATCGTGCGCAGCCTGTCGCATCAACTCCAGGTGGTCGGGCACTTGCCGCCAGGTGTAGCGCAGCACGCGGACTGCGGCGCCGCGTGCACGAAAATCCCGGGCATTGAGCAACCGTTGGAGCAAATCGATGTCGACCCGGCCTTGCGCCCAGCTGACCCAGAGTCCTTCCAGAACAAGGCGTTCGTACTCCGGATCGGCAATCGACAACCCGGCAACCCACTCGCGCATGGCCGGCAGAACCTGCTCGGCCGGGCGGCCCCTCAGTTCGCGCCGGGACCTGTAACGGCTGCGGTACTCGGGCAGCTTCAGGTTGTCCAGCAGCACGCCGACGGGGGCGTCCGCCACCGTCGCCGACGTGACCAAATCGCGGCCCGGGTAGGTAACGCGGTAGATTCGGCCGTGGTCGTGATCCCGGTTCGGATCCCGTGCCGAATGCTGCATGTGACCGATCAGCGGATTGTGCCAGTCGACGAGGTACAGCGATCCGTCAGGCGCCGTTTCAATCGCCACAGGCCTGAAGTTCGAGTCCGTCGACGCGACGAGGTCCTGGCGCGGTTCGCCCGTGTAACCCGCGCCGTCATCCACCACCGCATGCTGCTTGGTGCCGAGGAAACCGATCGTGTTGTTGACCAGGTAGTCGCCCTGGAATCGATCCGGGAAATTACGGGACGAAATGAACTCGCTTCCCGCGGTCGGTCGAACGCGTTGCGTGGTGAACTGCGCGTACTTGGTGGTCTTGCCGCCGTGCAGCGTCCTGACCGACAGCGGCAGGCCCCACCAGTTGTCTCCCGGCGAGGCATCGGCTACGAACGGTTGATCCCACTCGTCGAACACGAATCCCCAGGGATTGGAGAAGGAGGTCTGTATGAAGCGTTCCAGGCGCCAGGTACGGGGGTCGAATCGCCATACGCCGCCGTCGACGCCGCGTTGCGGTCCGTAGGGCGTCTCGACCTGGGAGTGCAGAAACACCCCCTCACTCATGTATATGGCGCCTGAGGCATCGGCCGCAAACGCGGAAATCGCGTGGTGCGAATCGTGGGAATCGAAACCGTGCAGCAAGATCTCCCGGCGATCGGCCCGTCCGTCGCCGTCATCATCGGCCAACAACACGAGGTTCGGCTGCTGCGCGAGGTAGACACCTTCGGACGCGAGTTCGAATCCGAACGGGAGGTGAAGCCCGTCGGCGAACACCGAGACACTGTCCGCCCGGCCATCGCGGTCCGCGTCATCGAAAATCAGGAGCTTGTCGTCGGGTTTGTCGTCACCGGGACGCCAGTGGGGGTAGGACGGCGCGACCGCAACCCAGAGACGGCCGCGGTTGTCGAACGACATCTGAACGGGATTGCGCAGTTCGGGAAACTCGGACTCGGATGCGAACAAATCGATCTCGACTCCTTCGGGA
>VYEH01000067.1:0-2332 GCA_009843005.1 Pseudomonadota bacterium
CTACGGGCTGGACGATGAAGCCGTGGCCACGTTGCCGGAAACCCTGGAGCGCGAATCCCTCGCGCCGCTGGTGGATGAAACATACGACAGCGACGTGGCCTTCCGTCAGGCGGTGGTGAACGCGGTGGGCCCGGAGGCGTACGACGAGAATCGGTCGGCGCTGGTCAGCGCCGCGATCAGCATGAACCCGGCGCTGATTCTCGCGGGCATTCTCGGGTTCGTGGCGAGTTTCGCAATATCGCTGGGTCCCGTCATGTGGGTGCTGTTCTCGGAATTGTTTCCCAATCGTGTGCGCGGCCTGGCCATATCCTTCGTCGGCCTGGTGAATTCCGCGGTGAGCTTCGGCGTGCAACTCGTGTTTCCGTGGGAACTGGAGAACCTGGGCAATTCGCTGACGTTCCTGATCTATGCTGTATTCGCCATCGTGGGGCTTGTGATCGTGATTCGCCTGGTACCCGAGACCAAGGGCCGGAGCCTGGAGGAACTCCAGGCAGAATTGGTAAAGGTATAAGGAGGCGCCGATATGTCGCCGATCAGAGTCGTCGCAGCCCTTCCCCTGTTCATGCTCGCCGCATCGTGCCAGCCACCCGCGGCAGTGGATGGAGATGCGGTCGGTAACGGGAACGATGCGGGCCACCAGCTTACGACTGTTGATGATGGTTCGACTGTCGGCGCCGTTCCTGTGGAAGTCGCCATACTGGATGGCCGCTACACGCTGTTGCGCGGCGGTGAGCCGTACCCGATCCGGGGCGCGGGCATCGAATTTGCCGACGTCGGCATTTTCGCTGCGCACGGCGGTAACTCGCTGCGCACCTGGAGAACCAACAACCGGCTATACACGGGTCAGGAGGTACTGGACGAGGCGTGGCGGCACGGCGTGACGGTCGTCATGTGCATCGAAATCGGACGCGAGCGGCACGGCTTCGATTACGACGATGAAGAGGCCGTGGCGGAGCAACTCGAGTACGCGCGCGGCGAAGTGATGAAGTACAGGGATCATCCGGCCCTGCTGGCCTGGATGGTCGGCAACGAGGCCAACCTGTTCTTCGAGAATCCCCGCGTATTCGACGCGATCAACGACATCGCCAGTATGATTCACGATGTGGACGGCCGGCACCCGGTGACCACGGCCCTGGCCGGGTTCAGTCCGGAACTGGCCGGCCTGATCCGGGAACGCGCTCCGGACCTCGACTTCGTCAGCGTCCAGTTGTACGGCGACATCGTCCATCTGCCCGCCATCATCGAGGCAAGCGACTGGGAGGCGCCGTTGTTCGTGACGGAGTGGGGCGCCATCGGCCACTGGGAAGTCCCGCAGACGGACTGGGGTGCGCCCATCGAACAGAACAGCAGCGAAAAGGCGGCCAACTACCTGCGCAGCTACGAGATCGCCATCGGCTCGAACCCTCAACAGATCATGGGCTCCTACGTATTCCTCTGGGGCCAGAAGCAGGAACGCACTCCGACTTGGTACGGCGTCTTCCTGGAAGACGGCGCCGAGACCGAGGCGGTCGACGCGATGCACTACATCTGGAACGGGGAGTGGCCCGACAACCGCTCGCCGAGCGTGGAGGGCATGTTTCTGGACGAACGGAGCGCCCAAGACAGCGTGGTCCTTACCTCTGACGCCGACTACGAAGCTTGGATCAGTGCCGCCGACCCCGACGGCGACGCCCTCAGGTACCGCTGGGAGATCATGAGGGAGAGCGAGGCCACCCAGGAAGGCGGCGATCTCGAGGAAGTGCCGGAACGGATCGAAGGCCGCATCGACGATCCCGGGCGCGACCGTATCCGCATCACCGCGCCGGTCGAATCGGGCGCCTATCGCCTGTTCGCCTACGTCTACGATGGCCAGGGTAACGCCGGACATGCCAACATTCCCTTCTACGTCGAATGACGGTCAGCGCTACCCGGGGCGGAACTTCGCCCTGACCCGATCCATATCCTCCTGAAAGGCGAGGCTGGCCGCATGGGTGACAACCGGTGACTCCCTTCGTCCCAGCAGAATGTCATCGCTCACTGCAACAATCTGGAATTCAAAACCTGAACCGCGGCGATCGTCCACAAAGGTATCGATCACGTCATGCAGCACAAACAGACTGCACTCGCGAGCGCGCCAGAAGTCCGGAATCGCAATGTAGCCGTCGGTACCGATGATGTAGGCGGCGTTCTGCAGCTTGCACCGGAACGACGTTGCCAGCGTGGCCACACAGTCTTCGTAGTTGAAGAGCATGAGCACGTCGTCATCGACGCCGTTGGGCGCGAACCGCGAAACCACCTCGATCATCGACGGCGACCGGGACGTGAACAGGCGGGCGAGCGCTACCGGGTAAAT
>VYEH01000067.1:2342-4282 GCA_009843005.1 Pseudomonadota bacterium
GCACCCGCCTGCAAGTTCCGTGTTGTACACGCGTTTCTCGGGGTCGTAGGCAATCGGATAGCCGAAGTCCGCCTTGACATGCCGAAGTTCGCCGATTTGGCCCGCATCAACCCATTCTTTCGCCTTGACGATCGCGGGCAGGAACCAGGTCCACATCCCTTCCATCAGGTAGCGATCCATCCTGGCGGCGGTCGCCCGCATGGTCCTGAAGTCCTCGGCGCTGGTGGTGACGGGTTTCTCGCAGAGCACAGCCTTGCCCGCATCGAAGGCCGCCAGGGTATGCGGGAGGTGCAGCGTATGCGGTGTGGCGACGTAGACGGCGTCGATGTCCGGGTCCGCGAACAGGGTTTCGTAACCCTCGTACGCCTTGGGAATGCCGTGGGCGGCGGCGAATTTCGCCGCGGCTTCGCCCCTGCGGGCCGCCACGGCGCTGACTCGTGCGTTTTTGGCGTAGGCGATGTCCCGTGCGAACGTGCCGGCGATATTGCCGGCGCTCACGATGCCCCAGCGGACTTCAGCCATTGCCCGAAGCCCGAGTCCGCAATGCGTTGGGCCGGCGCAGGGCGGTCAGCTCGCTCTCCAGTTCTTCCAGCGTGCGGCCCCTGGTCTCGGGGAGCAGCCAGGCGACGAGCACCAGGAAGATGCCGGCCGCAATCGCGTACAGCAGAAACGTGGTGGCCGTGCCGAGGTTCGAGAGTTCCCAGGGGAAGATGAACTGCACGAAGAAACTCACGCCGCTGTTGATGACACCCATGACGGACATGCACACGCCTCGAATGGCGTTCGGAAAGATCTCCGAGAACAACACCCACATCACGGGTCCGAGGGATATGGCGAACGAGGCGACAAACCCCAGGATACCGACCAGCACGATTCGCGGATTCATCTGGATGGCCGCCCCGATGAGTTTCGCTTCGTGAGCAGTCAAGGCCGTCTCTCCGATGGCGGCGGCCACGGCGCCCTTGAATTCCAGGTCGTTGTCGAACCGGACCCCGGCAACCTGGCGCAGCTCATCAAGGTCAAGCTGATCGCCAAGCTCCACTGCGGCCTCGACGGGCAATTCGTACCGCGCCTGGTGGAATCCGTAGGCCGATATGGACATGCTGATGGCGACGCCCGCCAGTCCCAGGATCATCAGCGGCCGGCGACCGAAGCGATCGATGGTCAGCATGGCGACGACGGTGAAGATTACGTTGATGATGCCGATCCAGGTTGCCTGGGCAAATGCGGCATTGGTGCCCACGCCGCTTTGTTCGAAGATCGTCGGCGCGTAGAAGTAGACCGAATTGATACCGCTGATCTGCTGGGAGATGCCCACGACGACTCCGATGACGAGGATCAGGCGCAATTCCGGTCTGAATACCCGCCTGATCCGCGCCGCCAGCCGGTCGGGAGCCTCGGCGACGGTCGCCGCGATTTCCGACAACTTTGCGTCGATCCTGTTCCGGGGCGTGATCTTTTCCAGGATTCCGCGGGCCCGGTTCTCCCGGCCGCGCAGCATCAGCCAGCGTGGACTCTCCGGGACGAACACCATGCTCACGAGCCAGGCAACGGCGGGCAGTACCTCGATTCCCAGCATCCATCGCCATGCATATCGATCCAGGCCAATGGCCTGTACCCAGGGCTCGCCGGATTGGCTCGCCTGAAGCAGGAAGTAGTTTGCAAAATAGGCGGCCGAAAATCCGATGACGATGTTGAGCTGGTTCACCGAGACCATGCGGCCCCGCAGCCGTGCAGGCGAGAGTTCCGCGATGTAGATGGGTGCGAGCATCAGCGAGCCGAACGCCAAGCCACCGATTAACCGCGCCGCGATGAGTGTGGCGACATCCGGGGCGAAGGCGGAAGCGGTGGCGGAAAGGGCATAGAGAAACGCCAGCGCCAGCATCACCTTCTTGCGGCCGAGCACGTCGGCGGCCGGGCCAACGCTCAGCGCAGCGAAG
>VYEH01000067.1:4292-5859 GCA_009843005.1 Pseudomonadota bacterium
GGCAAGCGTGGGGGCGCCGACAACCAGCCCAATCTGCCAGTCGTCGAGACCAAACTCCGGCGTCACGAAGCCGACGACACCGGAGATGACGGCGGCGTCGAAGCCGAACAGAAAACCGCCCAGCGCGATGACCGCGGCATAGGTCAGCGCCTTGCGATCGGTTGCCTGCAACTCGGAGTGTCTCCTTACTGGGAACCGGGAGCGTCGCGACAGGAAAGGCGCCGCTGCTACCGGCCGCGCCAGGACTCGATCGCCGACGTGAAGCGCGCCGCAATCTCGTCGTTGACCTCGATCCGCGTATCGCCCCAGAAGCCGGACTCGTAGGGCGGCCCCCACATGGCCTGTGAATCCCAGTCTGCGTTGATGTAGGCGAGGGCCCGAATCACGTCGTCGTTGTCGTTCATGAGCGCGAACAGGGGCGCGAACCAGTGGTCCCAGATTTCTTCATCGCTCATGTCAAGGCGATTTCCGGCGGGTTCGCCGTCCCATATCGGCGAATGATCGGCGATGAAGCCGCCCAGCAGATCCACGGCCTGGGGGGTGGCCTCGGCGATCATGACCGGCTTTCCCCGCTCGCGGGCGAATTCGAGGATTTCGTCCGCCAATTCCCTCGGAGTTGGCGGTACGTACGGCGGGGACTCGATCCGGATCGTCTCGTCGGGATTCATGAACCAGGACAGTCCCATCCAGTCCACGTATCCGTCACCGGGATACCATTGGCGAATGTCCTCGTGGCGCCGATCGATGATTTCGTCGGCGACGGCCGCGGCGCCCTGCCAGACGTACTCCACGTTGTCGGCGCCCTGAGCGCGCAGCACGTCCACGATGCGGCGAAACACGTTTGCGAACCGCCCGGCGTCCTCGTAGCCATGGTTCCACGCGCCATCGAATTCGTAGCCTATCCGCAGGTAGACGGGACCCGGAATCATCGAGAAGAAATGGCCAAGGTGACGAATTTGGTCGTCCAGTTCGCCGGACACGAGCCGATCGAGGCCGCCCGGGTGCTCGTTCTCGGTGATCGACAAGCCTATGGCGAGCCCGTCGATGCCGAACTCGGTCGCCGTCTTCCAGGCGCTGACGGGACCCGCGTCCCAGTCGAATTCCAGGTCAATGGGTTTGCCTTCCGCGTTAAGTCCCAGGCCGCCGAAATCGTTGGGCGTGAACAGATCGTAGAAGTCGATATAGCCAGTGAGTCCATCCGGCCGGGGGCAGCAGTCGCTCGCCATGTAGCCGCGTATCGCACCGAGATCCTGGCCGATGATGAGCAGTTTCGGCCGGTCGCCTGCAATGGCCGCTGGCTCGTCCGACCCGGAAGAAAGAATGTCATCGCCCGAACCGCCGCTGTCACATGCTCCAAGTGACGTGCACAGCGCCGCGCACAACGCCGCCACCGGCATTTTCAGCGATGGTTCGGCCACATATATCCGCATTTCGTTCACCTTTTCCGAATCTCGATCTATGTTATTGACTTATTTTGGTTTTTTTGTTGACCGCGCCTGTCTTTCGCGGATCAATGTAAGCGTTTACAATCACGCAATCAAGCGCGCCCCTCGAAACGGCACCCGAG
>VYEH01000443.1 GCA_009843005.1 Pseudomonadota bacterium
GGAACCGGGCGAACCGGTGGAAAACCTGTTCCTGGAGGGCTTCGCAACCGACGCAGCCGGGAGGGTAAGGACCCGGTGCGAAGCGCCGGACAGGGCGCCGGGCGCAGCCGGCACGGATCCGTTATTTGCCGAGCAATGGCACCTTGTCAACACCGGGCAGACGGCCTTTTCGAACCGCTCCGGCACGGCGGGCGCGGACCTGCGCATGGGCGACGCCATCGGCGCGGGCCACAACGGGGAGGGCGTGAAACTCGCGGTCATCGACACGGGGCTTGAGATCTGCCATCCGGACCTGGCCGCGAACACCTCGGCGGGGGGGTCGTTCAACTTCGCCCACGAGTCCACACCCGGCGCATCGAGCGCCGATCCGTTCAACCAAAGCATTCTCGGCGAGCACGGCACGAGCGTCGCGGGCATTGCCGCGGCTGTGGCGAACAACGGCCTGGGCGGGCGCGGAGTGGCGCCGGAGGTGACGTTGGTGGGCTTCAACCTTGGTTCGGCGGTGGCCGAGGATCTCGAAACGGCGCTGTATCGCAGCCTGGGCGCCAGTGACAGCGATCCGGATTCGGCCAGCGTGGACATCTTCAACATGAGCTTCGGCTCGGAACTGCCGTCGGAGAACGCGACGGAGGACTTCGTGCGGGTGATGAAGATGGGCACGAGTGAACTTCGCTCCGGCCGTGGGGCGCTGTATGTCAAGGCGGCGGGGAACGAGTTCGAACTCTGCAACCGCGCGCACCCGCTCAACAGGGAAATTGGCTGCATCTCCGGCAACGCGGACCCGGACCAGAATCTGCCCTACCTGATCGCGGTCGGCGCGTTCAATGCCGACGATGTGAAGTCGTCCTATTCGAACGCCGGCGCCAATCTCTGGGTGGTCGGCCCGGGCGGCGAGGACGGTTTCGAGCGCCCGGCGATGATCACGACGGACCAGGCCGGCGCCGGGGCGGGGTTCGGCCTTCACGGCGAAATCCCGCTCTCGACCGATCATCCGCTGCACCGCGACGGCGACTACGTAAACGCCTTTGGCGGCACCTCCTCGGCAGCGCCGGCCGTGGCTGGCGCCGGCGCCGTGCTGCTGGGCGCCAAACCGAACCTGACGTGGCGGGACGTGAAACATATCCTCGCGGTCACGGCACGCAGGATCGACCCCGGCCGAGCCGAGGTGCGCGCGGCGTTCAACGGCACGCCGTACGTGGTCCGGCACGCCTGGCAGACCAACGCCGCCGGTCACGATTACCACAACTGGTACGGGTTCGGCGCGGTCGACATCGACGCGGCCGTGGCGCTGGCCCAGTCGACGTACGCACCCGGGAGTCTGGGAACCTTTGTCGAATCGGAGTGGTTCGAATCCGGTGCTGACGGTGCATTGGCGCTGGCGATCCCGGACGCCGACGGCGCCGGAGCTTCCGCGGTCCTGGATGTCTCAGGGCTGCCCGAGTCCGCCGATATCGAGGCGGTGGTGCTGGAAATCGACGTCGAGCACTCCGATGCATTCGACCTCGGCGTCACGCTGCACTCGCCCGCGGGAACAGCCAGCGTGCTCAATCCGCCGTTCAATGCGGTGCTGGAGGATTTCTCCGGATTGAGAAACTGGCAGCTGCTGAGCAACGCCTTTTACGGCGAGAATCCCAACGGCGCCTGGACCGTTCACGTGGCGGACCTAGCCGCCGAGGATACCGGCAGCCTGACCGGCTGGAGGTTGCGGTTCTACTACGGCGAACATCCCTAAAGGACGGATAATTCCAGTATGCGCGAAGGAGAGACGGTCTCCTTGGCAGGTGGCGGAGTTGATCCGCGCGGAAAAGCCACACCTGGATCTACAATGTGCGCGGCGTCGATTACCGCATGAGCAAGCCCGACAGCGGGAAGACGACCGGCATCGGACGGTGAGAGATGGAAAGCGCCTGATTCTGCCGGTAGAATTTCCGGCGCCTGCGAACTGAAGGTTGACCAATCCATGTCCGCCAATCGACAACGCAATCTCGGAACCCTGTCGCTGGTGCTGCTGGCGCTGGTGTTCGTCGCAGCGGTCACCGCGAACAATTCGCTGCTGACCGGCCTTCGCATCGACCTGACGGAAGACAACCTTTATACCGTTTCGCCCGGAACGCGGAACGTGCTCGCCTCCATCGTGGAGCCGATCAACGTCTACCTGTTCTTCTCCGACAGCGAGACCGCGGACATCGCGCCGCTACGGAACTACGCCAACCGGGTTCGCGAGATGCTGGAGGAACTTCAGAGCGCCGCCGGCGGCAATCTCGTGCTGCACGTCGTCGACCCGGTGCCGTTCTCCGAGGACGAGGACCGGGCCGCTCAGTTCGGTCTGCAGCCGATCACGCTGGGGCTCGGGCAATCCCTGTATTTCGGGCTCGCCGCGACCAACAGCGTGGGCGACGAGGAGGTCATCGAGATCTTCAACCCCGACCGCGAGCGGTTTCTCGAATACGAACTGGCCAGGATGATCTACGGTCTCGCCCGACCCGACAAGGTGGTGGTGGGCGTGCACGCCGGCGTGTCCATGACCGCCGGGTTCGACCCCCAGACCCAGCGCGTGACCGAACCCTGGATCGTCTACAACCAGGCCGGGCAACTGTTCGAGATGCGCTCGCTGCCGCCGGGATTCACGGAAATCGAGGAAGACGTGGACGTACTCTGGCTGGTGCATCCCCGCAGCCTCGAAGACGAAACGCTGTACGCGATCGACCAGTTCGTGATGGGCGGGGGACGGGCGCTGATCTTCGTGGACCCGTTTGCCGAGGTCGACATGGCTGCGGCCATGGACCCAGCCGCCATGGCGGCAGGCAGCGCCTCGGACCTCGCGCCACTGCTCGGCGGCTGGGGCGTCGAATTCTCCTCCGGCGAGGTGGTGGCCGACAATCAATACGCGCTCAGCGTCACCACCGGCCTGAGCATGCGGCCGGTGCGTCACCTGGGATTGCTGGGGCTTGATGCAACCGCCATCGACCCGGAGGACGTGATCACCGACGGGTTGTACAACATCAATGTTGGAACGGCCGGGCATTTCAGTGTGGCCGATGGGAGCACCGTGGAATTGCAGCCGCTGCTGTACTCCAGCAGCAATGCGGAGACCCTGCCGGCGATCCAGATGCAGATGCTCACCGACCCGGAAGCGCTGCTGGACGATTTCGCGCCCAGCGGTGAGTCCTACATCCTCGCCGCGCGGCTTGCGGGACCACTGCAAAGCCCGGAGCCCGACGGCCCGCCCGCCGAGTATCTGCCGGAGGCCGAAGGTGATCTCGCGGAGGATGCAGACGGCGCCGACAACGGATCGGAGGAGCCTGCGGATTCCGAATCACCGGAAGCGCTGGCTGACAGCGAACACCTGGCGTCCACCGAATCGGCCAATGTCATCCTCGTGGGAGACGTGGATATCCTGAGCGACCGCCTGTGGGTCCAGCAGCAGAATTTCCTGGGCCAGACGCTGGCGACGGCTTTCGCCAATAACGGCGACTTTCTCATCAACGCCCTGGACAACCTGTCGGGCAGCGCCGACCTGATCGGTATCCGGGCCCGGGGTACCTACTCGCGACCGTTCACGCGGGTACAGGCATTGCGCCGGCAGGCCGATGCGCAGTTCCGCCAGACCGAGCAGCGCCTTCAGGCGGAACTGACCGAGACCGAGAATCGGCTCGGCGAGTTGCAGGACGCCCGCACGGACCAGGGCTCCCTCCTGATGAGCGACGAACAACAGGCGGAGATCCAGAGGTTCCTCGATGAGCAGGTGCGCATCCGCCAGGAACTGCGCGGCGTGCAGCGCAATCTCGACCGCAGCATCGAGCAACTGGGTACCGTCCTGCAATTCATCAACATCGGACTGGTGCCGCTGCTGCTGACCGCGGCCGCGTTGGCGGCGGCGGTCGTCAGGCGTCGGCGCACGGAGAAGAAATCGTGACTCCCCGTACCGTGACCGTACTCGCAGCCGCCCTGGTGGTACTCGGCGCCGTGGCGCTGCTTGCTCAATACGATCCCCAGCCGCCGGCCCCGGGCGGCGGTTTGTTGCTGCCGGATCTCGGCGAGGACCTGGACCGGATCTCTCAGGTGTCCGTCGTCGGAGCCGGTTCGGAATCCGTCGCCACGCTGGTGCGGGGCGACGACGGAAGTTGGACAGTTGCCGAGAAAGACGGCTACGCGGCCGACGTGGAGAAAGTCCGCCAGACACTGATCAGCCTGGCCGAGGCACGCATCGTCGAGCCCAAGACCGCCAACCCGGACTTCTACGACCGCCTTGGCGTGGAGGACGTGGAGGATGCGGCTGCCGGCGGGGTGGCTGTGATGTTGGCGGGCTCCGATACGCCAGTGAACGTCATCGTCGGCAACACCGAAGGCACGTCTCAGGTCTACATTCGCGGAGCGGATCAGGCCCAGAGCTTCCTCGTCGACCGGAACCCGGACGTTGGAAACGAAACGACGGACTGGCTGACCACCGAAATTCTGGCGATTCCCGGAACACGGATGGCACGGGTTGCGGTGACCCACCCCGATGGTGAAGTGGTCACCGTCTCCAAGGCTGATTCCGAACAGTCAAACTTCGACGTGGAGGAAATTCCTCCCGGTCGCGAAGTGCAGTACGCCAGCGTGGCCAACGTCATGGGTAACGTTTTGTCGAACCTGAACCTGCAGGACGTGGAGCCGAGAACCGCAACGGACGAACCGGTGACCGTGACCGAATTCGTCACGTTCGACGGACTGGTTATCACGGCAGAATCAGTGGAGCGCGAAGACGAGCCCTGGGTTGCGTTCCGGGCCGAATACCGCCCACCCGCGGAAGAATCCGAAGCCGACGGTGCGGATGTCACCGCAGAAGCCCTTGACCTGGACCAGCGCCTTTCTCCGTGGCGCTTCCGTATTGCCAGCTACCAGTTCGATCAGATGACACGTCGACTGGACGACTTGCTCCGCGACCTGCCGGAGGAAACAGCAGACGACTAGTGCTGCATCGAGGGACCTCGCCTCTGATCCAGCATCCAGGCGATGACTTCGGCATCTTCGTACACACGATTGGCCATGCCGTGTCCGACGCCCGCGTACTCTGTATAAAGCGGATTGCCGCCGCTGGCCCGGATCGCAGCAACCATGCGTCTGGCAAGCGGCGCCGTGCTTATGCGGTCGGTTTCCCCCTGAAACAACCATACGCCCATCCCCGCCAGCACAGGGGCGTCTTCAGGCACGAATATCGCGGAGCCGGCCGCCGGCGCGACAGCGGCGATCCGCTCGGGATGCAGCGCGGCGTACCGGATAGAGCCCTCTCCTCCCATGGAGTAGCCCGTGATGACCACTCTGTCGTCGTCGACTGCGTAAGCCGCAATGATCCCGTCGATTACGGCGGTGACATGCGTTTCGGCATCTGGAACCGGCTCCCGCCCATGGAACTCCAGGCGCCAGTCCGACTGCACCGGGTCCGCCGGAACGGGAGACCAGATCCTGCCCTCCGGGCAGCGTGGAAATGCAACCAATGCCGGAAAACGCTCCGGGTGGTTCTGGATCGTCCGCACCAGGCCTTGCCTGTAGAAACGCTCCGTCAAGGCATTGCCGTTGTTACTTCCGTTCCCTCCCCCGCCATGAAGGAAGACAATCAGCGGCCATTCCTTCGAAGTGTCGTAGTCCGGCGGCACGTACAATCCCGCGGTGCGCTCCATGCCGTCAGCCGAGAACGAGAAGTTTACGAATCCGGTAGCGGAGGGTTCCTGCCCGGCAGCGTGAGGACTCCCCGCCATCACCGCCAATACCAAGGCGGACCAAGTCATGATGCATTTCCTTGTCATGGCTTCCTATATGGACGCCTCCCGATGACCAAGTCCGCGTAGAGGTGGTGGATTTCAGGTT
>VYEH01000452.1 GCA_009843005.1 Pseudomonadota bacterium
ATTGTGTAAACCATGTCTCCGGAATACTGTGTAAGCTATGTCTCGCTAAGCACACTCCGTAGCTCAATCGGAACCAGAGCACCGGGCTTCTACCCCGGGGGTTGCAGGTTCGAGTCCTGCCGGGGACGCCACCACGGCCGTCTGAAGGGAATTGGCATACCTGCCTGTCTTAGAAACAGGCGCTTCTCGGTTCGACTCCGAGGGCGGCCACCACTTCACCACATCGCACAATCCACGTATGCCGTCTGGCTGCGAGACAGCAGCGCAGGGTGCTTGCTAGGCCACAGGCTCCAGCTCTGTCGTATAGAACGGCTCCAGCCGATCGATGGCATCGAGCGGCTCCCGGTCCACGTCCCAGGCGAACTGCCGCAGCACGATCCGGTCCTGAAGAAAATCGATCAGCGTGAACCCGTGATCCTCAACCGGCGGCGCCATCTCCTCCAGGTCCAGGTGGGCCGACGGTGTCGCTCCGATTCCGCGAATAACCGAAGGAAAGCCGAACTCGGGCGTGCTGATGGGTCCGCTCAATACGGCATTGACGGGGTTGCTCTCAAGATCGAGTGTCCCCGAGCGGGAAAACCTGCCCGTGCCGATGGCATGCAAATCGCCGCTGACCACCAGCGGGACCCGTTCCGTTTGCGCACTCAGCGCCGCAGCCAGCCGGTCATGCTGCCTTAACCAGCCTTCCTGCCAGTAGGGCTTGTCGATGGCGGTGGTCAGCGTTCCGCTTTCGGGGTCGAGAATGTCCGGGTACCACTCGCCCCACTTGCCGGCGCTCCAGCCGAACGGGTTGGACGGGGTGTGCACCAGGTGGCGCACCTCGGTCGAGCGAGTGCGGTCCGTCAACCAGCGCTCCACCTGGCGATCGACGAATACGGCATTCGGTCCGGCGAGATTCATGGTGCGGCGCACGTCGTAGAGCAGGACTTCCGCGAGTTGGCCGTAGCGGATGGTGCCGAAACTCTCCGAAACATCGCCCCGATCCCCCGCTGAGGACCAGGGCAGCCCGGCCGGACGCCGTGGATCGGGCAGGAACTCCGGGTAATAGAGTTGCTGCGTCGCCCGCGCAAGCTGGAGCTGGAACCACTGGACGGGGTAACTGGCGAAGTCCTCCGTGACCGCGTCGTTCTCCCAGTGGTCGTGGTCGTCCTGGAGGAAGAAAACCGGGGTCGACCGGAAATCGCACCCGTAGATGGGAACGATCTGAGGCCCGGCGGCCGCCTTGATCGCCGCTTCGTTGCTGCCGCCCAGTGCGCTGGCCGAGAAGTCGAAGTTGGAGGCGCGTCCGGCCTCGCTCAACTGCCCGGCGTTCTCGCCTTGCCAGGTGTGCAGGTCCCAATAGATGTGGTCGCCATTGGCGACCGCAGCGTCCGGTTGAAACGACAGTGCACGGCGCAGCAAGCGGTTGCGGATGCTGGCCGGCAGGAAGTCTTCCCGCTGCCCGACCCCCTCGTACGTGCCGCTGGTTCCGCCAGCACAGGTAAAGAACAGGATACGGACTCGCTCCGGGTTCGCGTCAGGCGAGGGGAAGGTAGACAGTGGCCAGGGTTCGCACAAGGACTGGCCGGCGGAGTCCTGCAACGCAAGCGTGTACGGTCGGCCCGGCTGCAACTGGCCTGCATGGAACTGCCAGTACTCGCCCGCCGTGTCGCTCATTTTTCCGGGAAATGCGGATGTTCCGACCCGCAGTGTCGGCGCGTCCGACAAAGCCCGATCGAACGAGACCTTGAGCAGGATGCGCAAATCGCTGACTGTGGGAAGGATATGCCGCACGAGCCCCGCGTCCCATTCCTGGTTGGCCGGAGCCTGCTCCTGCGCCATGGCCTCCAGCGGCAATCTGCCGAAATACGCTGCCCCCATGGCGCCAGCGGAGCCGGCAAGGAATCGACGCCGATTGATGTACATGCGCTTGGTCATTGAAAGCCTGTTCTTCGTGTTCGCGAGGTCGCTGTTCTCGTACCTTGATACGGGTCGGGCGCGCAGAGTCACACGCCTCAGGCAGCAATCGTGACGCTGATCATCCGGTCTCCCTGCTGAATGGCATCCACAACGTCCTCACCGCTCGTAACCTTTCCGAACACCGTGTGCCTGCCATCCAGGTGCGGGGTCGCGAGATGGGTAATGAAGAACTGACTGCCGTTGGTATTCGGCCCGGCGTTGGCCATGGAAATGACGCAACGCTCGTGCTTCAGCGGGTTACCGACGCACTCATCGGCAAATCGGTACCCGGGACCACCGCGGCCGGTACCGGTCGGGTCGCCACCCTGGATCATGAAATTCGCGATAACCCGATGAAAAATCACGCCGTCGTAGAATCCCTGACCCGCCAGGAACACAAAATTGTTGACGGTCTGCGGGGCGTGCTGCGGGTACAACTCCAGTTCAATGGTCCCGCGGTTCGTCTCGATCGCGACAGCATGGTTTTTCGACACGTCGATCTGCAGTGCCGGCGGCGCATTCCATTGCTGTCTGCTCATCTGGGTCTCCTTGATCTTTCATGAATGCAGCGGCGTGTATCTTAACCGAGAGCTACGCTAAAGTTGGCAGAGGTCCACCATGAAGTCTGCACAGGAGAATTCGCCTTGAAAACATCGACCGTCGCGCTATTGATCACCGTTGGGCTAATCACGGTTTCCGGAACTGACGCGCCGGCGCAGACGATTGCGGCCGAGCCCGTCAGAATCGCCGTTTACGGCGCGTCCGGACGTGTGGGTTCCCGAATCGTTCGCGAGGCGCTCGATCGCGGCCACTCGGTAACGGGTATCGGGCGCACACCTGCAAACATCACCGAACGGCACGAACGGCTCATGGCATTTCAAGGCGACGTCACGGATACGGCTTCCGTCATCGAGCTTGTCGCGGGCCACGACGTGGTGATCAGCGCAGTCGGTGGCGTCAATCCCGATTCCGACGATCCCATGCTGAGCATCACGCGCCAGGCGACGGTCTCGCTCGTCGACGCACTGCGGGCGTTAGGTGACGACGCTCCACGAATGATGGTCATCGGTGGAGCGAGGGTGACGCTCGACAGGGAGCCGGGCGTGCCTTACTTCGACTTGGAAAACGGCAGTTTGGGGACAGAGATCGAGGGTGCAAGAGTCACGGTCAACATGATAGGGCACGCGCTTGCACTGGACTATCTGCGCTCTTTGACTGACGTTGAATGGACCTTCGTCGCGCCACCGCTCGACTTGCTTGCTGGCGAACGCACGGGAGTCTTCCGCGTAGGACCCGGCGTGGCCATGCGGGATGCCGAAGGCAGAAACTCCATCTCCATGGAAGATCTGGCTGTGGCCATCATCGATGAGATCGAGATGCCCGATTACATTGGTCGCAGGATGACAGCTGCCTATTGATCGATGATCGACGGGCAAAATTGCCAGTCGATGCTCACTCCGCCTCACAGAGATCGTGGGGCGAGAACCGCTCTCCGATGTCGATCCACTGCCAGGCGAGGGTAACCGGTTCGACGAAAGATGCCGGGTCGCTGACGGTCATTGTATAGTTCAGGCGCGCGGCGTCGTCATCCTGGGTAAAGCGCTCGAGAATCTCGACGCCGTCGGTCTGCGGAGTCCCTGCGTCGTCGAACCAGGGCCAGTTCACCCGCGTCGTCCTTACCTCGAGTACGTCGCCCTCCCAGGCGCCCGTCGAGTAACCGTACTTGCTCAGCGGCACCGTCTCGGCATCGACGCTGTTCGTCATGTCGACGCGCCGAACCACGCTGAATGTCTCCAGTCGTATCTCGATGAAATCCCCGTGGTCGCTGAGCTGAACGGGCAGCGGGTTTACCATGGCGGAGGGCATGCCGGACGCAACGCAGGGATCGAACTCCGATGCGAGGGCTTTCGCGGCCATCGCTTCCTCCGTCAGCTCTACCTCGATGCCGAGACCTGCCTGGATGAAGACGTCGAGGCTCTCCGTGCTCCAGGTTCGGAAAAGACTCCCGTCCTGGCTGCTCGTGGGTTCGCTGATCCACGCACCACCGGAAAAATCCTCGGACCATCTGCGATCTACGTTCGCTGTCGGCAGCAGCACGAGTTCGGCGCCGTCGGGGAGCAGCATGTGGGTCAGAAAGAACCCCCTGGATCGAGTCCTGGTCTGCCATCCCGCGATCCGGACCCGCTCGCCAATGGGATACAGGTCCTCGGTGATGCCGCTGCGCTCGAGGCTGTACACGCCCGAACCCTCGAGGTTCCAGCTCTGGATTTCGCCGTCGGCCCCCTCGACGAGAAACTCGAAACTCTGATGGGGTTTGATCCAGCGCATCGAGGCAAGTTCGCCCTCCATCTCGACGAACGCGCTCGTGTCGTAGTCGGCCCGGGAATGGTGAGCGCAAAGCGCCCCCGGAAGGACCGAAAGAAGGATTATTGCGATTGCCGCTCTCATTGTGTTCGACTCGGTGTGCTTCCGGGATGCTCGGTCCAAAGTGACTCGCGGACGCAGTACCCTACGTGTCGGGGCCATTGTACTTGCCTCATCGATTACGTCCTATATTGCTTCATCGCATACGCGGGATAATTCGATAAGGTACGAACCGTTCACAAAAACCTGGAGAGATAAATGAATGCGCGACTTTTTGGATTCGGTCTGCTGATATCGGGTATGGCGCTATTGCCGGGAGCGTCCGCACAGGAAGCGGGGAATGAATCGCCCAGGCTTGTCCAGGTTTCCGACAGCGTGTTTCGCACTGTCCACCGGCCCGGCGCCGCGAACAGCCACGTTATCGTGACCGACGAGGGACTCGTCGTGGTTGACGGCACCTGTCGCGGCGACGGTAATCCGGCGTGGCTCAAGCAGGAACTGGATCGGCTCTACGAGGTACCCGTGAAATACGTGATTCTGAGCCACGATCACGAGGACCACATCTGCGGCTTGCAGGTATTCGATGACACGGCGGTGACCGTTTCGCACGCGCGCAACCGGGAGCACATTGTCCGGGAAGGCCGAAATACGTCCGTTCCGGATGTGGTGTTCCAGGATGAAATGGAGATCCACCTGGGAGGCAAGAAGATTGTCCTTTACTACTTTGGTCCAACGCACAGCAACAACCTGATCCAGGTGCATTTTCCGGAGGAAGGCGTGTTGATAGCGCCGGACATCGCACGCGCGGAAAGGTCGCTTGCCTTGCCCGATTTTCGAGATTCCGATATCGACGGGCTGATCAACACGCTTGGAATCCTGGCGAAGCTGGATGACGTCGACATTGTCGTCCCTGGCCACTGGGGTCCTACCACCCAGGAGAGCTTCCTGGAGTACCGTGACTACGTGGTCGCCCTCAGGGATCGAGTCCTGGAAGAGATGAAGGCGGGCGCCACCATTGAGCAGATACTCGAACGCGTCACGTTGGACGACTTCTCCGATTACGGAAATTTCGATATCTGGTATCGCGCGAATGTTGTTTCGATGTGGGACAAGATGTACCGCTATCGCGAGCCGAACCTGGACGATGCCGGCGACTACCAGACTGCATACCCGATCGGCTTCGCCGTCGGTTTTACGGGCATGGGATCGAATCAGTAGCCGGCCGATCGGGACGGCGAGAATTCCACGTTCTCCCGGCTGGGTGGCGGTTTGCGATCCCCGATTATTCCGGTACTCGGTCGAAAGTCCACGCGCCCGATACGTGGACTTCGGAGATTGCGGTCGCCATCCCGTTGCTGTCGGCCGTGAAGGTGTAGCCCCAACCGCCGCCCTCCGGTACGAACGCGGTCTCGGACTGCGCCGCCAGCGGCGCTCGCCCGCCACCGCCCCTCTGCAGGAACAGTCGCCCGTCTTCCAGCGTGATCCGGATCGTGACGTCGTTCGTCAGGTACATGCCCCTGTAGGTGCCGACGTACCTGGCCA
>VYEH01000009.1:0-3202 GCA_009843005.1 Pseudomonadota bacterium
GTTGTAGCCCCGCCTGGACGCGCTATCATGGCGACATGAACACCGCCCGCGAAAACATGGCAGATGCTGCATGAAGCCCGACCGGCAGCAGCAAACCGCACCGCTGAAAGAGCGCATTCGGCTGGACGCGATTCTCACCGCTGTCGGGCTGTTCATATCGTTCAGCCTGTTGCTGACGACGCAACTTAACGGCATGGAGGAACGAATCGGCGCGCGAATCGACTCGATGGAGACCAACTTCAACGAACGCATGGACTCGATGGAGACTAACTTCAATGCGCGTTTCGACTCCCTCGAAGGACGAGTGGATGCAGCCGCAAATCGAATACGGTCTGGGCGAGAGGGTTGCGCACTCCCGATTGAGTCGGTAATCTTTCCTTACATTCTTACATCCTTGTATTGGTAATTGTTGTGCTTGCAAAACTGACAGCCAAGAACCAGTTGACACTGCCCAAATCCGTACTGGCCACTTGCGAGAAAGCGGCCTATTTCGATGTCACCAGCGAAAACGGTCGAATCGTATTGACGCCGGTCCGCATCAATCGTGCCGATGCGGTGCGAGCCAAGTTGGCCGAATTGGGAATCACGGAGAAAGACGCCGCGGATGCCCTGTCATGGGTACGCGATCATCCACGACCCGGCCCGTGAGCCCGCCGCGCCTGGTGCTCGACATCAACGTCGTGCTGTCGGCGCTTCTTTTTTCTTCCGGCGCGATTGCGTGGCTGCGGCGCGAATGGCAGGCGAAGACGATCCAGCCGCTCGCAAGTCGCGAGACCACGATGGAATTGATCCGTGTGCTCGCCTACCCGAAGTTTCGGCTGACGGAAGATGAGCGCGAGGACTTGCTGGGCGACATCCTGCCCTTGTGCGAAACGGTGACGGTACCCGAGGGAATCGGGGTACCCGAATGCCGGGACCCGCTTGACCGGCCGTTCCTTGAATTGGCCGTGGCCGCAGAGGCCGACTGGCTCGTGACGGGCGACAAGGACCTCCTGGACCTGGCGAGCAATTTTTCCGTACTGATCGTGACACCGGCTTCGCTCCGGGACATTCTCGTCAAGCGTCGGATCATCCCGCGCTAATACATTACCTAGACGGCCCGCTGCCCGGGTGGCGTTTGTGCCATGATGGAGCGAATGACACGATGGAGCGAGCCATGATGTTCCGATTTCCGGCGGCAGCGGTCGCGATATTCCTGTTGTCCGCCGGGCCCGTGGCGCACGCGCAGACCCTGGACCAGGGTCTGGCGAAGTTTCAGGGCGGAGATTTCACCGGCGCTCTCGGCGACCTGATGCCCTTCGCGGAAGCGGGCAATTCGGTCGCGCAAATGTTCGTCGCCCTAATGTATGCCAACGGATGGGGGGCCGTTCAGGACAACGTATCCGCCGTGAACTGGCTGTACCGGGCGGCCGAACAGGAATACACCGAAGCCCAGTACTATCTCGCGCAACTGGTGGAGCGGGGGCAGGGCGCCGAGCAGGATTTCGCCGAGGCTGCCCGGTGGTACGGGCGGGCGGCCCAGGCCGGACACGCAGCGTCGCAGTTCAGCCTCGGTTCGATGCATGAACGGGGCGCCGGCGTCGCCTGGGATCCGGCCGAGGCAGCGGTCTGGTACCGGCGCGCGGCCGAACAGGACCACGTCGAAGCACAGACCAGTCTCGGCATGATGTACGCCACCGGCCAGGGGGTCGCCCAGCACCTGGGCGATGCGATGATCTGGTACCACCGGGCGGCGGAGCAGGGGTCCGCGCTGGGTCAGTTCTACCTCGGATCGATGTATGAGAACGGCGAGGGCGTCGAGGCAGACGGGGCGGTGGCAGCTTCGTGGTACCGCGCCGCCGCCGAGCAAGGGTACGTCGAGGCCCAGTTCAAGCTCGCCACCGTGTACGCGCTGGGCCAGGGCGTGGCCCAGGATCACGCAGAGGCGGCCGCCTGGTATGCCCGAGCCGCCGAGCAGGGGCACGCGGGCGCCCAGGGCAACCTGGGCATGATGTACATTCACGGGCAGGGCGTGCCCCGGGACTACTTCGAGGCCATCCAATGGCTGCGCCAGGCGGCGGCGCAGGGCATGCCCAGGGCCCAGTTCAATATCGGCGTGATGCATGCGGGCGGTCTGGGCTTTCCCCAGGACGATGCCGAAGCGGCAGTCTGGTACCGCCGCGCCGCCGAGCAGGGGCACGGATCGGCCCAGTACAACCTGGCGCAGATGTACTTCGACGGAAACGGCGTCGAGCACGACCCGGTGCTGGCGCACGTGTGGGCCAATCTTGCCGCGGCCAACGGCCACGCGGACGGCGGGACGCTGAGAGACGCGGCTGCCGGGCAAATGTCCGAAGCGAATGTTTCGCTGGCGCAGGAAATTGCGGTCCGGTGTATCGAGGGCGGTTACCAGGACTGCGCCAGGTAAGGTCTGGCATCGCCTGAGCGACATGGGCACGGTCGACTTGCAGGCGCCAAATTTGTAGCTGCAACGTCCGTTTCTGGGCAAAATCCACACTTTTGGAAGTTGTAGCCCCGCCTGGACGCGCTATCATGGCGACATGAACACCGCCCGCGAAAATAGGGCAGTCGCTGCATGAAGCCCGACCACGTGGCCGATTCGCCCGGATGCGGGCTTTGCCTGCACCGTGTGCGGAATCGGGCATATTCACGCAATTACTACGAAGAGTCCCGAGTTCTCCACCAAAAAATCACTAATTTTTCTGTAGAGTCTTACGGAAAACACCAAGCTGTCGCAAGGCGTGTGCGAAGTGGATTTCCGTCCCTGGAAAGGCAAGTTGAACGGCTTGATAACCGAGCCGTCATACCGGGAGTGTCTGGTCAGCTACCTGGCCGTTCCCCGTTTTCCGCGTGGCATTGACGACGCCGCTGAAGATGGCGCCCGGAAGACGTTCAGCCTGGCTCGACTCTTCACGCGCTGTTACGACGGAGAAAGGCCGGTCAGCGTCGGGGACCCGGTGTGCTTCGACGACGGTTGCTCCGGGGCGGAAGACACCGATTACATCGTTCGGGCGAGGCCCATCGGCCCGCAGGCCGGCGGTATTCCGCTGGTCCTGGAACTGCTCGACCTGCTGCACATTCAGCTCGCGTGCCTGGCCGGCGAACGGGTCGTGCGCGGTGCGGCGGTGATCGACTTCCTGCACATCGGGCCGAACAGTGACGGCGAAAACACCGGCCCCGCGCTGTCCAGGGCCCGTGAAAT
>VYEH01000009.1:3212-5831 GCA_009843005.1 Pseudomonadota bacterium
CTCCATTCTTCCGCGCATCACGGTGGCCGAGGAGATCGTCAGGCGATTGAGGTCCGACGAAACCCTGTGGACGGCGGGCCATTTCCTGCGCGCCGAAGTGGACCTCATCGACTGCCTGCTGCGCGCGGAAGGATCGGGCGTGCACTACATCGACTACCTGAAGGCGGGACTGGGCGAGTTCGACTACGACTTCGACCGGTACGCCGCATTCCTCGGGCAGCACAAGCGAATCGTCGAAACCGGTCTCGCCGACAACTCGCCATGGAGAACGCGCGGCACTTACGAGTGGCTGAAGTACTACCACAATGCGCGGACCGATATCGTCGTCGAACAGCGCCACCAGCGACCCCTGCCGCAACTCCCTTGCCATGGTGGACGGGCTGCCGATGGCCACGCCCATGCCCTCCACGGCGGCCTGCACCACCATGCTGAAGAGACTGAATCCCGAGGTGTGGGTCAAATCGGGGACCATGGTGTGGTGGACGGAAAACCAGTTCTGCCAGTCCGTGCGCCTGCTCAGGTGGCAAAGCAGTGGCCAGCCATGAAGGTCCGCCGCCCGGGAAGGCCGTGAGTGCTTAGCGATCAGCGCGGGGCTGCACGCCGGCAACAGCGTCTCCTCGAACAGCGTCTCGTGCTGGGCCTCCGGTGCGGAGGGCGCCCCGGCCTCTCCTGCGTACGTGATCCACAGGTCCACGTCCACCCCATTCGGGTCGGCGCCGGCGACATTCGTCTCGATCTCGATGGCGATGTCGGGCTCCAGTGCCGCGAAGCCCGCCAGCCTCGGCATCAGCCACCGCTCGGCAATGGGCTCCACCGCCGCGATGCCGATCCGCCGCGACGGCCGCTCGAACCCATAGCGCTCGTTGATCAGGCCGATCTCGGCGAGCACGCGCTGCACGTCGCGCAGGCAGGCCTTGCCGCGCGTGTTCAGCGACACGCTGCGCCGCTTGCGCACGAACAGGGTCTGCCCGAGGTGTTCCTCCAGCACGTTGACCCGGTAGGAAACCGCCGCCGGGGTCACGCCGAGTTCCCTGGCCGCCCGCACGAAACTCTCGTGGCGGGCGGCGGTCTCGAAGTAGCGCAGGCACTCCAGTGGCGGCAGTTTCCGCCTGAAGCCGCCAGTCGAAGATTTGGACATTTCTCGATTATGCCATAACGAATTTTAGTCACGGCATTCCGGTCAGCACTCGATCACGTTCACCGGAATCTCGATGACGTTGACCGCAAGGCCGCCGCGGGACGTCTCCTTGTACTTGTCCTTCATGTCCCGGCCGGTGTCGCGCAGGGTCTTGATGACCTGGTCCAGCGAGACGAAGTGCTGGCCGTCGCCGCGCATGGCCAGGCGCGCGGCGTGGATCGCCTTGATGGAGGCCATGGCGTTGCGCTCGATGCACGGCACCTGCACCAGCCCGCCCACCGGGTCGCAGGTCAGCCCCAGGTTGTGCTCCATGGCGATCTCGGCGGCGTTCTCCACCTGCTGCGGGGTTCCGCCGAGCACTTCGGCCAGCCCGCCGGCCGCCATGGAGCAGGCCGAGCCGACCTCGCCCTGGCAGCCCACCTCGGCGCCGCTGATGGAGGCGTTTTCCTTGAACAGCACGCCGATGGCGGCGGCGGTGAGCAGGAAGCGCACCACCCCGTCCTCGCCGGCGCCCGGGACGAAGCGGGCGTAGTAGTGCAGCACCGCCGGGACGATGCCTGCGGCGCCGTTGGTGGGCGCCGTCACCACCCGGCCGCCCGCGGCGTTCTCCTCGTTGACGGCCAGCGCGTAGAGCGTGACCCAGTCGAGCGCGGTCAGGGGGTCGGACAGCGAGGCCTCGGGCTTGGCGAGCAACTGGCCGTGGAGCTTCGGCGCGCGCCGCGGGAGCTTCAGCCCGCCGGGCAGCACGCCCTCGCTGCGGCAGCCGCGGTCGACGCACTCCTGCATCGCTTCCCATATCCTGAGCAGGCCGTAGCGCGTCTCCACCTCCGGCCGCCACGCCTTTTCATTGGCGAGCATGACTTCGGAGATGCTCAGGCCGGACGTGTCGCAGTGTGAGAGCAGTTCGGCCGCGGTGGCGAAGGGATAGGTGAGGCGGCGGGCGTCCTCGACGATGGAGCCGATGCCGGCGCCGGATTCGTCCAGCACGAAACCGCCGCCGACTGAGTAGTAGACGCGGGTGAGGAGTATCTCGTGATCGTTCGCGTCGGCGGCGCTGTCGCCGGCAGCGTTCCGGTAAGCCGTGAAGCGCATGCCGTTGGAGTGCTGCGGCAGTCCCTTGCGCCGATACAGCAGCAGATCCTCCTTCTCGTCGAAAGCGATGGGGTGATCGCCGTTCAGCCACAGGAGCCGCTCCCTGCGGATCACGTCGATCCGCCCGGGGATCGCGTCCACATCGACGCTCTGCGGCCGCTCGCCCTGAAGGCCCAGCATCACGGCCTTGGGCGTGCCGTGGCCGCGCCCGGTGGCGCCCAGCGAACCATACATTTCAGCCTTGACGCGGACCACCTTTCGCAGGCTGCCGGCGCGGCGAAGACTGCCCACGAACATCGCCGCTGCCCGCATGGGACCGACGGTATGGGAACTGGAAGGACCGATACCGATCTTGAAGAGATCATATGTGCTGACGGCCATTCGACGCC